>JAWLEH010000049.1:0-22974 GCA_041686215.1 Balneolaceae bacterium
GAGAAGAAAAGGTATATACAACTAAAAGCCTCTTCTGAAAATCTTTCCCCTCAAGAACCGGGAATTGATTTTTGGAAGAGGCTTTTTTTTTGATCCCCTCGGGGGAGTCGGCCTTCAGGCCGGAGGGGTATTAACGGGGCGTTGATGAAGCCAGGAGTCAAATCCGGGTTTGTTGACTTCACGTAACATCCCCCAGAGTAAACTCTTAACGAGTTTACTCAGCCCCCTTCGAAGGGGGACTTTTCACTCCCCTCAAAGGGAGATTACACTTAATAATTTTTACTCAACTAAACACAACATTGAGAAGCACATTTAACAGCTGGTACGATAAGAAAATGCGGGCCACACCAGAATTATCGGCAGAAACTGATGAAATTGAATCATGGCTCGATCAAATTAAATCCATAGCCATCGTGGGAATTTCACGGAACCGGCATAAGGACAGCCATTTTGTAGGCAGATATCTGCAAAATGCGGGATATAATATCATCCCGGTCAATCCCGGCGCAGATGAAATACTGGGCAAGAAAACCTATCCGGACCTGAAGTCTATCCCCGATGACATTGATGCCGTAGATATTTTTATTAAACCGGATTATGTATCCGAAGTCGTAAATCAAGCACTGGAGATAGATCCAAAGGTGATCTGGCTTCAGCTTGGCACCGGAGAACATCCCGGTGAAATCGAAAAAGCAAAAGATAAAGGAGTTATGATGGTACAAAATCGCTGCATGAAGGTCGATCACCAGTTTTTGATTCGCGACCGTGATAAGGGTAAATAGTGACTTCTCCCCTTGTCTGCCGCTGGACGCTTACAGACAAGCCCCCTTTTTTAAAACGAGTTAATGTCACCATTTTTAAATAGTATTTCACAAACACTATCAACCAACACATAACCTAACTACCATGAGCACGAACGGACAAGAAAAGAACTATAAATTTGAAACCCTGCAGCTTCACGCTGGCCAGGAACCGGATCCAACAACAGGATCGAGAGCAGTACCTATCTATCAAACCACATCCTACCAGTTTGATGATACGGAGCACGCCGCCACACTATTTGCGCTGAAAGAGTTTGGCAATATCTATACGCGAATCATGAATCCTACCACGGATGTTTTTGAAAAACGTATTGCTGCACTCGAAGGCGGAGCGGCTGCGGTTGGAACGGCTTCCGGTCAATCCGCACAGTTTCTTACAATCATTACTCTTGCCCAGCAGGGAGATAATATAGTCTCTACTCAAAACTTATATGGCGGGACGTACAATCAATTTAAAGTGACACTACCACGATTGGGCATCAACGTGAAGTTTACTGAGGATGACGCTCCTGAAAGCTTTGAAGCCCTGATCGATGATAATACAAAAGCCATTTATGTTGAAAGCATTGGCAACCCTAAAGGAAACGTTCCGGATTTTGACGGCATTTCCGCTGTTGCCAAAAAGCATGGTATTGCACTGGTGGTGGATAACACATTCGGAGCGGCGGGTGCAATTGCCCGGCCGATTGATCATGGAGCAAATGTTGTCGTTCAATCTGCAACAAAGTGGATTGGCGGACACGGTACAAGTATAGGCGGTGTGATTGTTGATGCCGGAAATTTTGACTGGGGCAACGGACGGTATCCACTCTTTACCGATCCATCACCTGCCTATCACGGCCTGAATTTCTGGGAAGTGTTTGGTGAAGATGGTCCGTTTGGCAATATCGCATTTGCCATCAGGGCACGGGTAGAAGGACTTCGGGACGTGGGTCCGGCTCAATCACCCTTTAACAGCTTCCTGTTGCTTCAGGGTCTGGAAACCCTGTCCCTCAGGGCTGAGCGACACGCAGAGAATGCTCTGAAGCTTGCAAGCTGGCTGGATGAAAGTGAGCACACTTCCTGGGTTAATTATACCGGCCTGCCGAATCACCCCCATCATGAAAATGGCAAGAAATATCTCCGTGACGGAAAGTTTGGTGCGGTTCTAACTTTCGGTGTAAAAGGCGGCTACGACGCAGCGCTCCAGTTTATTGAGAACGTAGAGCTGGCCAGCCACCTCGCCAATGTTGGCGACGCCAAAACTCTGGTAATACATCCGGCTTCCACCACACACCAGCAGCTCACGGAAAAAGAGCAGGCATCCGGTGGTGTAAAGGAGGACCTGATCCGCGTGTCAGTCGGAATTGAGCATATAGATGACATCATTGCTGATTTTGAATATGCCTTTAAGAAAATTAAGGAAACGGCATGAAGTCTCCCCTTGAGGGGAGTCGGCACGCGTGTATTTCGCGTGTCGGTGGGGTGTTCAGGTGCGTTGAGTTGGATTGGAACTGAAACCAGGTCACTCAGCCTCGCAAACCCGCGCTTTCCCGAGGGGATCCCTGCGGGGGATGCGGGATCTCCAATCCCTGATATGAACAGGAGATGCCGGATCGGGGTCCGGCATGACGATACCAAAAATGAAGATTCCCATTGGAGGCCCTTTTTGGACAGCCTCACAGACTGAAACTCATACTGAGTTTTAATCAAAGGTGGGTTGATGGGGCGTTGATGGCAAACAGATTTAGATCTATATGCATCAGCCCTACAAGTCATCCCCCTTGATCCCGATAAATCGGGATCTTTCCCCCTTCAAAGGGGGACTAATTTAAAAAAACCCGGCCTCGAAAATCGAGACCGGGTCTGAACCAAAACGCCGAACGGAACTTTTAGCGGAGCCCGGCCGGCATCATGAATAAAATAAATATACAAATGAGTAACGTAAAATTCGCATACTGGGTCCCAAATGTCAGCGGAGGTCTTGTGGTTTCCAAAACCCCGCAAAATACAAGCTGGGATTTCGAGGCCAATAAACGGTATATACAAATAGCTGAACAGGTTGGATTTGAATATGCCCTCCTTCAAACCCGTTTTATAGCCAGCTACGGAGCAAACAAACAACTTGAAGCTGCAGCCCTCGGATCGGCCCTGGCCGCAGTCACCAAAAAAATAAACCTCATCTCAGCCGTTCACCCAGGACTTTGGCATCCTGCAGTTTATGCCAAAATCCTGTCCACTATCGATCACATCAGCGGCGGACGAGCGGCCGTTAATGTTGTAAGCGGTTGGTTCAAAGGTGAATTTACATCCTTCGGTGAACCGTGGTTAGAGCATGATGAGCGATACAGGCGTTCTGAAGAATTTATCGAAGTTCTTCGTGAGCTTTGGACCCAAGAGAAGGCAAACTATCGTGGAGATTTTTATCAAATTAGTGATGCTCCCCACGATCCCAAACCCTCAAAACGAGGCGGGATCCCTATTTTCCAGGGCGGAAATTCTAAAGCAGCCCGCAAGATGGCAGCCCGTGTATCTGATTGGTATTTCATGAACGGAAACACAAATACCGGCATAAAAGAGCAGATTGAGGATGTTAAAGAACGTGCAACAGAAGAAGGCCGTGAGGTGAAGTTTGCTCTCAACGGTTTTGTGATTGTTCGCGATACTGAACAGGAGGCCGTCGATCAGCTCGAAAAGATTATCACAGAGGCCAATGATGATGCTGTGAATGATTTCCGGGATGCCGTTCAGCAGGCAGGTGCTTCATCCAAAGAAGGTGAAGGAATGTGGGCAGATTCATCGTTTGATGATCTTGTGCAATATAATGATGGCTTTAAAACCGGCCTGATTGGAACAGCAGAGCAGGTAGCAGACCGCATCATAGAACTGAAAAACCTGGGTGTTGATTTAATTCTGACCGGTTTCCTCAGTTACGATGAAGAGCTCGAGCGGTTTGGCAAGGAGGTGATTCCGCTTGTTCGTGAAAAAGAAGAAGAACTTGCCCAAAAAGGAGTAGCCGCATGAAACTTCTGGGTATATCAGGCAGCCTGAGCGAGCATTCCAAGACGGAAATTGCGGTTCAGGCCGCCCTAAACTTTGCAAAAGAACATACACCGGATCTTAACACAGAACTCGTGGCGTTAAGTCGATACGATCTTTCATTTTGTGACGGACGAAAACCAGCGGAGTATACAGGCGACTCCCGCATTGTGATTGATAAGATCATCGCGGCGGATGCCTACATCATCGGTTCTCCAATCTACAGGGGTACCTATACAGGTGCTTTAAAAAACCTGTTCGATTTGATTCCAAATGATGCCCTCGAAGGGAAGGCTACAGGCATTGTAGCTACCGGTGGGTCACCCCACCATTTCCTGGCTATTGAACACCAGTTTAAACCGCTCTTTGGATATTTCAACGCGTATACCGTTCCGGCCGGAGTCTATGCCGACAATACCCATTTCAGCAATGGTGAACTTGAGAACGAAAATGTCCTCAGCCGCCCGAGAAAATTATCCAAAGAAACCGTCAGGCTCTCTACCCTTCTGAATCAAACATACCAGGGGCCCGACCGGCCAACGATTAAACGGGAATCACTTCAACTTTCATAATTTTTAAAACAGAATAATGAGCACTACTGAAACACTCACACACACCCAAAACCTGCAACTCAAAGAAACCCTGTTACAAGTAATTCAGGGAATACAAAATGATCCAAAACAGGCAAATGCTATATTCAGAGCCAACTCTCAACTTACAGATGGGTTCCTCGCAAAAGTAAACATACGGGATTTTAATTTCCTATCTGATGAACCGGATGATCTTGGCGGAACGGACCAGGGCCCAAATCCTGTGGAATATGTACTTGGTGCATTTGCTGCATGCCAGGAGATTGTTATTAAAGCCTACGCTACGGTTCTTGGCGTTGAAGTATCATCCGTTCGCGTAGAGGTTGAAGGGGATCTGGATCTTCATGGATTTTTAAACCTGTCTGATGAACGGGCGGGGTTTACGGGAGTTCGCTATCAAACTACAATTAAAACGAATGAAACAGATACGGAAAAGCTGAAACAGCTTGAACAACTTTCAACCACAAGATGCCCCGTGCTTGATATCATAAAAAACCCGGTACCCCTGGAAGGGTCGGTTCAGTTTGAAACTGCCTGAGACCTACGGTTCATTATGAACCTCAAAAATATTGCGCTATGAATGACAATATCACAATCACAAACCTGGAACAAGATTTTATTACCGAATCGGGAAACCGGTTTACCGATGCCCCTGTGGCCTATAAAAGCTGGGGAAGACTGAACGATTCTCGTGATAACGTAATCCTGATTTGCCACGCCCTTACGGGTCATGCGGCCGCTGACGAGTGGTTTCCGGGACTTATCGGAAAGGGGAAAATTTGTGATCCGGAAAAAAACTTCATCCTCTGCATCAACGTGCCGGGCAGCTGTTACGGGTCACTCGGTCCATGGACTGAAAATCCTGACACCGGCAAACCATATCGTTCTTCGTTTCCCAGGGTATCCATACGTGATATGGTCCGGTTCCAGCAGTTGTTTTTAGATCAGCTCGGCATACTTGGGGTTGAACTTGTTCTTGGCGGTTCGATGGGCGGCATGCAGGCGCTTGAATTTACCGTAATGGACCGAAGAATTCGTTCGGCTTGTGTGATAGCGATGGGATTGGAACATCACCCCTGGGCAATCGGCATTAGTGAAGCCCAGCGTGCAGCGATTAAAGCGGATCCAAAATGGCAAAACGGGGAATACGACCAGAACGACGGACCCAACCAGGGAATTGCCGCAGCGCGGATGATGGCGATGATCACCTATCGAACTCCACAAAACTACGACCAAAAATTCGGGCGGCGAAAACAAGGTGAATCTGATCAGTTTCAGGTAGAATCTTACCTGCAGTACCAGGGCGAAAAACTTGCCCGCCGATTTGATGCCAACACGTATGTTATACTCAGCAAGGCTATGGACACTCACGACATCGCCCGCTGCCGAAGTTCTGCAGAAGAGGTTCTAAACCGGGTAGAAATACCCGTTCAGGTGATTGGCGTGAACTCCGATCACCTCTACCCTGTTGCAGAACAGAAGGAACTCGCAAAATACCTGCCAAACGGGCGGCTTCATGTGATTGATTCACCTTATGGCCACGACGCGTTTCTCATTGAGTTTGAACAATTGCACAACATCATTAAACCATTTAAAGATATACAATCAATTCTCTCCTACTAATATGAACAACCTTGCAGCACTCGGCCAAAATCTTTCAACTGAACCATCAAAGTGTAAAAAAACCGATCTCTTTATTGCAGGGATCGGTGCTGTGGGACAGACCTTAATACGACAACTCAGAAGTTTGGATCAATCTGACTCTTTTAACATTCTGGGAGTCTGTAACTCTAAACGAACCCTCTGGCTAAATGGACATTCAAGCCCGATTGATAAAAAAACGGTTTCTGCCGGGGAGCCTAAAAAATGGGGCGCCATCTTTGATAAACTTGCTCCTGCGTACGATCGTAACCTTGTGTTTATAGATGCAACCGGTGACCAGGAGGTGGCGGAGCTTTACCTAAAACTCCTTAATAAAGGTATTCACCTGGTGACTCCATCAAAAATTGCAAACACACGCAAGCAGATTTATTTTGAACTGCTGCAAAAAACCGCCGATAAAAACGATGTCCACTTTCTCTACGAAACTAATGTTGGTGCAGGATTACCAGTTATCCGTACCGTACGGGATCTTGTCTCAAGTGGAGATTCTATTATTGAAATTAGCGGGGTGCTGTCCGGCACAATGAGCTACATTTTTTCTCAGCTTGATGAGGGACATAGTTTTAGTGAGGTGGTACTGAGAGCACGTCAGCTTGGATATGCCGAACCAGACCCAAGAGATGACCTCTCAGGAGAAGATGTTGCCCGGAAAATGATGATACTCTCCCGGGTTAGTGGTCACCATGTGGAACGGGACGAGCTCGATGTTGAATCGGTAACACCGGAGTGGATGGAATCACTCAACTCCGCCTCTTTTTTAAAACGTCTGCCTGAAGTTGACACTATGTGGAAAGAGCGGTTAAATAGACTACGCGAAAAGGGAAAGACGTTACGTTATACCGGAGTCCTGAACAGTGACGGAATTAGGGTTGGGCTGCAGGAAGTAGATAAAGATTCGCCTCTCGGACGATTGAACGGCACCAATAATCTCATCCAGATAAAGTCAGAACGATACTCTGATCAGCCGATGATCATCCAGGGTCCGGGTGCGGGAAAGGAGGTTACAGCCGCTGGTGTTTTGTCTGATATTCTGAAGATTGCACATGGATAAAATTACAAACTGCGGATTTCATTCCTATGATTTCAGAAGGATCATCGGCCGCCAATCATGATATTCAGTTTTAGTTTTCGAATCAATAGATAGATGATGTAAGTCAGGGAAAATACCAGTATCAACTGGCCTGCTACCTGCAGGTAAGGATTCGAGATATAGGCTCCCAGGATTGGGAATACCACAACAATCACAGGAGAGTGATAGAGATGAAGAGTATAGGAATATCCGCCAACATCTTTGAAACTAATCTTCCAGTTTATAACAAGCAGGAAAAACAAGATTGATATCAAATGTTTATCGTATGGCATTTCAAAGGCGGACAGTAGTAGACTTAAAAGCAGGCAGGTTATTACAGATGGCCACAATAAATGTGTATAAAGTGTTTTAAATCTGGAGAGAAGAGCACCACACACAAACAGAGCCAATATGTCAAAACGTAGCAACAGTTCGCCAAACAGGGTTAAAAGAATAAGTCCTGCAAATAAGTAGAGATTCTTTCTCCGAAGGACTTCCACAATCAGAAAAATTACAAACAGATCTCTTATAAAATAAGTTGGCGGATTTACTGGTGCGGTAGAAAATGCGAAGATTCCATCCAACAGTAATTCAGGGCCAAATGTGAGCCTGTTTAAAAAATTATACTCAAAAAACAGGTAGGAAAGTCCCACAGGAATTACAACAATAATATTGGCAATAAGATACGGAATCAGCAAGCTGTGAACTTTTTTTTGAACAAGTCTGCCTTTTCCTGCAGTAACCTCATGATATAAAAAACCGGAAATTACCGATAAAATCAGCGTGCCATAAAGTGGTATCTGTTCCAATAACAGATACATGGCACCCTCTGTAAAACCATGTCTAAGGTGAGTAAGCGTAATCAGTACGACCGAGAATAGCCGAACTATTTCTATGGAGTAATACAAGCCCTTTCATTGGTCTGTTATCAGGTGTCTCTCTCATCAATCTAAATGAGAACAACTAAGGGTAAGATATTATAGGAACCGATACAAACCGGGGGACTTTTTCTTTCCAGCAAGTGCGAAAGAGATCAAAGTTTAGTTTATTTACGGGGCCTGTTATATACAGGAACGTTCGAACATGCCTCTCCATACATCAGTTTACGCACATGCGGCAACAATTTTTTAGTAGCATGCATATAAACATCAGCTGGCACATCCATCTTGCTGCAACCTTTCAGCAACACAAAACGATCGGTGTACTTTTCCCAATCCACAAGATTGAGTTTTTGTTTAAACAATTCACTCAACGCATCCTGTTTTGAGCCGTAAAATATATTCTTTGCAAAATCTTGTGCGTGTTGTGTAACCAGCATGTATGCCCATTTAGGTATAATAGCATCCGTCGAACAGTACACGGTGAGGTAAGTGCCTTCATATTGGTTCCAGTCATGATCTTTCATCGCCGACCGAAATTCTTTCTCTTTAAGTAATAACTCTTTAAACAGGAAATCCTTTATATCCAGTTCGTGAATTACTTCACCGACTGCATACTTCTCAAGATCAATCGTCTCCAGCTTAGACTGTTTAACTTTGTTTACTATTTCTGACATAATTATTAGATGGAGTATCTTGGTATTGAGTAAATAGTGTCAATACCACTTAATTAGTATATACTTTACAGGTAATGAACTACCTCGGGGGCAGAGCCCGTGAGGTATCAACTAAGAACCCTTAACTTTTTGGCCGATACAAAGCTTATTTTGGAGTGCCCCCTTTTTCCGACCCAGAGGGTTGGGGAATTTAACCACTTATGATTAAATTGCTGATTATAAATACTTTGCGTACTTAGCGAACTTTGCGGTAAATACACTAGTGTTGTGTTAACGATAAAGTATCAGGCACTCAAAGACTTCCAAGTCTTTTCTGGCTGTATGAATGCCCAGTGTCTTTTATAATTCTCACATTTACTACAAGCACGCAGACTTCGGAAGTCTCCCTTACCCGCAACTTCTACGTACATTTCAGTGTAGACGTTAAGCATTGATAATACAAGAGAATCTTAACTAATGATAAAAAAGCCCTGTTATCCGATACTCAGTACTCAATACTCAATACTCGCTAAAGAGAATTTATAAAGAAAATGATTCACCGCATGAACATGTACGGGCAGCATTTGGATTATAAAAATGAAACCCCTGCCCTTCCAGTCCATCGGTATAATCCAGCCTCGTACCTGCAAGATAAAGGAAACTTTTCGTGTCAACGATCAGTTTGATACCACGATCTTCAAATACGTTATCCTCTTCCCGGACACCGTTTTGAGTATCAAAATCAAGATCATACGTGAGTCCGGAACACCCTCCGCTCACAACAGAAACACGCAGGGGTGCGCTATCCGGAAGTTCCTGAGATGCACGAATCTCTGCGATTCGCGATGCCGCTCTGTCTGTAATTTCAATGGACATGATTATACTCTTAAACTGAAATCACTTGTAATTCGGGATCAATTCGCTTCACCATGCTTTCGATGGCGTATAGTGTTCCTGAGGTTGCCGTCGGACAGGTACCGCACGCACCCTGGTAGTGAACTTTCAGACGATTACCATCGAGCCCGAGAATCTTAAGTCCCCCACCATCTGCAAGAAGATAAGGACGAACCTGCTCATCAAGCATCTGGTTGATTTGTTGCAGCCTGGGATCATCAGAATCTTGTACCTCTTTTGTGGCATGAACTTCATCATCTTCCTCGACATCTACCTGCGGCTGTGCTTCCCGAATAGGTGGAGCGAGTTTTCGCAAAAGGTCCGACCAAACCTCCTGTCCATCCTGCGTAACCGTTACGTATTTGTCCACATAGTAGACATTAATTACGTGATCAATATTGAAAAGGGCACTTGCAAGCTCATCATGCTCTGCTTCGGCACTATTCTCAAATGATCTTGTGACGCCATTTGTGAGAGGTTCACCCAGTACAAATCGCATGGCATCAGGGTTTGGTGTTCGTTCTATTTCTTTAATCTTTGGCATAATTCAGGGTATTTCGTGGGTTTTAAAATTTCGAATGATTTGATAATCTATTCAAAAAAAGTCTTGGCGTATTTAATTCCGTCTATAAGTTGATCGATATCTTCTTTTGTATTGTAAAACGAAAGCGATGCCCGGGTTGTTGCGGGCACATTAAACCTTCTTAAAATGGGTTGCGCACAATGGTGGCCGGTTCGTACGGCAATTCCGCGTTTATCCAAAATCGTACCCATATCAGAAGCGTGAATCTCATCAAACACAAAGGATGCAACCGATGCGCGTTGCTCAGATTCACCGATCAGCCGTAATCCGGGAATAGTTTTCAGCTGATCCACCAGATATGTGACCAGCTCATGTTCCTGTTCTGCAATCTGTTCCATCCCAATTGCATTTAGATAGTCTGTTGCGGCCCCAAGACCTATCCCGGCTGCGATTGGAGGCGTTCCGGCCTCAAACTTAAAGGGTGCCACGTTATAGGTAGTCTCCTCAAACGATACCTTATCAATCATATCTCCGCCGCCGCGGTACGGTGGCATTTCGTCGAGATACTCTTTTTTACCATACAGGATGCCGAACCCGGTGGGACCGCACATTTTATGGGCGGAGAATGTATAGAAATCACAATCCATTTGCTGCACATCAATCTTTTGATGCGGGGCTGACTGTGCTCCATCTACTAAAACAGCTGCTCCATATTCATGTGCCAAATTTGTAATCTCCTTCACCGGGTTGATGGTACCAAGTGCATTTGAAATATGGATCACAGCCACAATTTTGGTTTTTTCAGAAAGCATCACCTTGTAGGCTTCCATATCCAATTCTCCCCTGTCATCAACAGGTATCACTTTAATCACTGCACCGGTTTTTTCGGCCACCATCTGCCAGGGAACAATGTTGGCGTGATGTTCCATCTGCGTAAGGATAATCTCGTCTCCGTCCCGAAGATTTTGACCGCCAAAACTTGATGCTACAAGATTTATTGAGTCTGTCGTACCGGTTGTGTAGATGATTTCATCTTTTAGTCGTGCATTGATGAAATCTTGTATTTTTCCGCGTGTTTCCTCGTATACATCCGTAGCCCGCTGGCTCAGGGTGTGAATGCCCCGATGCACATTTGAGTGCTCATATCGATGGTAGTGGTCAATACGGTCAGCCACCTGAACAGGCATCTGACTGGACGCACCATTATCCAGATAGGCCAGCCTGTGCCCGTTTACCTTTTGATGAAGCACAGGAAAATCATCCCGTATCTTATCAAAATCTACCTTTTTCGATATGGATTGTGCGATTTGAGTCATGCGGTAACTTTTGAAACATTATTTGCTTTCGTATAGCGGTACACTTCATCGATCAGCAGCTGGTGCACGGAATCCACTTTAATATTTTCGATCGTTTCGAGTGCAAACGCATACGTAAGAACCTCTTTCGCTTTTTGTTCAGTCATCCCACGGCTCTGCAGGTAAAACACCTCTTCAGGATCAAGCTGACCGATGGTTGCACCGTGCGAACACAAAACATCGTCGGCAAATATTTCAAGCTGTGGCTTTGTATTTACCAGTCCATCTCTTGAAAGCAGCAGATTTCGATTTTCCTGAAAGGAATCAATCTTCTGGGCATCTTTACGGACAAAAATCTTACCGTTAAAAATGCTGTGAGCATTTCCGTTAACCACAACTTTATGAAGCTGGTGGCTGTCGGCATGCGAATATTTGTGATCCATCGTGGAGTGTGTATCAGCAATTTGCTCGCCGTCAATCAACACAAGTCCATCGAGTGTAAAATCAACTTCTTCGTCTTCCTGAATCACTTTTGGCTCATTTCTGGAGAGTTTAGCACCCAGCGTAATTGTATATGAGTGATACTCTGAATTCTTCTCAACATAGGCAATCGGCCGGGAAACATGTACAGCGCTCAGGCTGTCACGAATTATTCTGGCGTGATGAATATGTGCACCCTGTTTCACTTTAATTTCACCCACCGGTATCGTCATGTACTGGTTGTCAGACAGGCCTATATGATCTTCAATAATTGTCAAATCAGAATCTTCTTCGGCCACCACAAGCATTCTCGGGGTTGCGATATATGCTTTTGATGAATCAGTGTAGAGATTCAGCACGTGAATCGGGGCTTCCGCTTTCGCATCTTTTTCAAGATGGATAAATACACCGTCCCTGAACATCAGTCCGTTGTAGTGAACAAACGGGTCATTTTCATAATCCACAAGATTGTTCAGGTATTCTTCAACCTCAGTTTTTTCGAGATGATCGGAAAGATTACCTACCGTAACACCATTTCCGAGGCCACCAATTGAAGAATATTTTTCCTGGTATTCTCCATTGATAAATACAAGTCTGCTGCGGTCTGATTCAGGAATAAAATATTTTTCAACATCGATCGCCGGGCGAATACCTGCCTCATTGAAAGTCACATAATCAGTGCGTGTCATTGGCTTCAAATCCGTAAACTGCCAATCTTCCATTTTCTTTGTTGGGAATGGAGACGCATTTAGATCCGAGAGACTCTGCTCCCGAATTTTTTTCATAAGTGTACTTTCAGTGCTCGACGTATGCTTAGCAAGTTCATGTAAAATTGATGGTTCTACTTGTGTAGGTAGTGCCATTATATTCCTTCTCCGTTTACAGTTCCATATGCGTTTAACCATTCATAGCCCTGGTCTTCCAGCTTAAGGGCAAGGTCTTTACCACCTGATTTTGCAACAATACCACCTACCATCACGTGTACGAAATCAGGTTCTATGTAATTGAGTAGTCGCTGGTAGTGAGTAACCAGCACAACAGAATCATCCTCACCATGGAGTTTATTAATCGCTTCTGCAACTACTTTCAGTGCGTCGATATCCAATCCGGAATCAGTTTCATCCAGAAATGAAAGTTGGGGCTGAATTACAGCCATTTGGAAAATTTCATTTCGTTTCTTCTCACCGCCCGAAAAACCAGCATTCACGCTTCGGTCTAAAAACTCCGGTTTCATTTCAACCAGTTCCAGTTTGTCTTTAATGTAATCCTCAAATTCAAGCGGGTCGAGCTCTTCTCGCCCCCGGGATGCCGCAATCGTGTTGTAAGATTCCCTCAACAACGTATTATTAGTCACACCGGGAACTTCCACGGGATACTGAAACGCCAGGAATATGCCGGCATGAGCACGCTCATCAGGATCTAACTCCAGAATACTTTCTCCGTTGTAAAGAATATCACCCTTCGTCACCTCATATTCGGGATGACCGGCCACAACTTTCGAAAGCGTACTTTTACCACTTCCATTCGGACCCATTATTGCGTGAATTTCTCCTTTTCCGATGCTGAGGTTCACTCCTTTGAGGATCTCTTCATTCTCACCCTCAACTACTACATGTAAATCTTTAATTTCTAACACGTTATTTTTCGTTTATTTGGTTTGATATTGAAATTTTGTATGTCCCGCTTAAAAGGGTAAAGTTCTGCAGACAGTGGGGCTTTTGCAGAGCCTTGGGGGATATTTGTGTTTAAGCCATGTCATTAAGACACCTGACACCCCTGCCTCACGCCAATCCTGCGGGTTTACTCAGCCAGATGGCGGAGGATATTTTACCCTACACTACCTTCAAGCTTGATGCCGAGAAGTTTATTCGCTTCTACCGCAAATTCCATCGGCAGTTCTTTGAGCACTTGTTTGCAAAAACCGTTCACAATCAGAGAGATAGCGTCATCCTCGCTGAGACCGCGTTGCTGCAGGTAGAAGATCTGGTCTTCCCCTACGCGTGACGTTGTGGCCTCGTGCTCAATCTTACTTGTTGGGTTAGCAGACTCAATATATGGAAATGTATGAGCTCCACATGTCTGACCTATTAACATAGAATCGCACTGTGAGTAATTTCGCGCATTTTCTGCTTTCTTACTCACTTTTACCGCACCCCGGTAACTGTTGTTCGAGTTTCCTGCAGAGATACCTTTAGAGATAATCGTGCTTTTCGTGTTTTTACCAAGGTGAATCATCTTGGTTCCGGTATCGGCCTGCTGGCGCTTGTTGGTTACAGCCACGGAGAAAAACTCACCTACTGAGTTGTCCCCTTTCATAATCACGCTGGGATATTTCAGAGTAACGGCAGAACCTGTCTCGAGCTGAGTCCATGATATTTTGGAGTTATCTCCTTTGCACATTCCCCGTTTCGTCACAAAGTTGAAGATGCCGCCTTTGCCGTCTTCATCACCGGAATACCAGTTTTGAATAGTTGAATACTTAATTTCAGCATTTTCCATCGCTACCAGCTCAACTACTGCAGCATGAAGCTGATTTTTGTCATACATCGGTGCAGTACAGCCTTCAAGATAGCTTACATGACTATTATCTTCCGCGATAATCAGGGTTCGTTCAAACTGACCCGAATCCATATTATTGATCCGGAAATATGTAGAAAGCTCCATCGGGCAGATTGTATCTTTGGGAACGTAGCAAAACGATCCGTCTGAAAACACAGCTGAATTCAGAGCGGAGTAGAAATTATCGCGCGCCGGTACAACCGAGCCCATATATTTCTTCACAAGTTCCGGGTACTCCTGGATTGCTTCAGAAATAGAGCAGAAAATCACACCCGCTTCGGCAAGCTTTTCTTTAAACGTTGTGAAGATCGACACACTATCAAACACAGCATCCACAGCTACGCCCGAAAGCATTTTTTGTTCTTCAAGTGGGATTCCAAGTTTCTCATAGGTCTCCCGGATTTTAGGGTCAACATCTTCCAGGCTTTCATTCTTCGGCTTATCTTTAGGAGAAGAGTAGTACTGAATATTATCGAAGTCAGGGCTTTCATATGTGGCGTTGAACCATTCCGGCTCCTCCATCTCCTTCCAGGCACGAAAGGCTTTCAGGCGGAATTCGGTCATCCACTCCGGCTCTTCTTTTATTGCCGATATCTTACGGACAATATCTTCGTTTAATCCTTTTGGAAAATCTTCGTATTCAATATCAGTGGAAAAGCCATATTTATACTCTTCCCCAATCATTGTTTCTAACTCTTTGGTTTCACTCATATCGGTTCAAAATATTAAAATTTGATTTATAGCGCGTCCTGAATCACCAACAGATTGGGCTGATAATACGTTCAAAGTCGAATCGCTATTACCCGCACCGCTTATTTGGAATAAATAAATATAAGCATTTTTACGACATCTTTAAAACGCGGAACTCAACTGATTTAATTTCTTTATTTTGATAAGAATCAGCTAATTGAGTTTAGTGATCAGAGCAATTGCCGGCAGTTATCATTTTGTACACTCGCCATTTGAACAGTCTAAGAAACGATCTTAACCTGTAACTTTTCATAGCTAAAATGAAATCCGGAATCTAAGTCAGAGTTTGTAAAGCCAGTATTATTTTACAGTGATTCCAGTAAAGTGGCAATCCGCTCGTCAAACTCTTCGGCCTGTCTTGTGCGAATAATTCTATTCCGATTCTCTTCATCAACATATTGCAAGCCCCTGACAGATAAATACCGGATCCTTGGGTCACGGTCTGAAATGAGCGATTCTATTCGATCTCCCCAACCTTGTTGAGATTCATCATTTTCAAGGATAATGCGCAACACTCCCGCCCGAACAGGGTAGGGAAATTCGGCACTTAAAAATGTATCAGAAAGTTCCACTGCCTTTTCTGCTGCACCTGAAACTGCCAGCGAATTCAGCAACTCAGGCACCTGGTATAGCACCTGCTCCCGCGTGATGAGTGATTCAACCATACCGGAAAACTGTTCTGTATCAGCTATTCCGGCAAGTGACCTGATTGCAAGCGACTTTATTTCAGGCGGATCATCTGAGGCTATCAGGCTTTGCAGTGCGTTTATTACCCGGTTATTTCCTTCATAATCTTCAAGCGCCCGTACAGCCTGTTCTCGAACTTCAACAGGCTGATCATCGCCTGCCAGCTCCAGGAAATCATCAGCTGTTCCGCTTGCCCCTCTCGTAACCCTGCTAAGCGTATGCAGGATTTCACCTTTCACAGCAGCATCATCTTCATTGCGAATTATATCTAACAGTGCAAGCTGGAGATCCGGGTTATCGGTAAAATCCCGGAGTCCGGCCGCTGCCCGTTTTCGGCTATCAGCCAATTCACTGTTCTGAAGCTGATAAATCCAGAACATAAATGGCTTTTGAACAGATAAACGCACATCTTCACGATCCTCTATCATAAGTTCAATATTTTCAATACCGGATGGAAGACTTACCACTACTTCGTCACTTTCTCCGGAGAATGTGATTTCACGGGTGCGAGTATCACTTATGCCAATTAATTCAGCAGAAACTGTCACAAGCTCTTCTATTGGTACATCCTGCGCATTGACTGATATTGTGGCTTCATCTTCTGCATCGTTTAACCCCACGGCAACATCGTAGACATACTCCTGTTCCGCAGCGGGCTCAGGTTCGGTAAATTCCGGCTTTTCAGATGGAAAAAGCCCTGTTTGACGGTACACAATCACTGCATAATCCTGCCACGTAAGCGGGTATTGTCCTTGCTCAAAAAATGCTTCTTTTGCAGCAGATAATGTCCGTTCAATATCAGGCTTATTTTCTACAAATGTACGATACCGGTTGATATGTCCGGCTGAAAGTGCAGAATAAAGTGAAGCTTCCGGATGCAAGGTATCCTGCTCAATATTCTGCAGATCAGTCTGGGAGGCAAAATAGCCGTGCATCAACTGAAGCGGTTCCGAATTTTCCCACTCCATTTCACGCAGTAAAACCCCTGCCCACTGACCTGCAATGCCATATATGACCTGATCATTTTGAGAATTCGACACATCAAAAATTAAACTTCCGGCACCAAATGTACGGGTTTCCCAGAACCGATCATGTAACCCTACCATATGAAGATCTCTGTACGGGTACTCCCGGCCTGTTAACTCCTCCACTCTGCTGATTGTTTCCCTGGCAAGGTCAATCAAATTGTCTTCATCAATCTCGTCAGAATTTGGCTGTTCGGTGTATAAATGAATCTCTCTTTGCCCGATGGTTCTGCTTGTAGATTCAAAATCACCGAGGGCAAAAAAGAGTGAACTAACCGGAATGGCGGTATCAGACTGATATTGAGTCTCTTCCGTATCAACAGTAACCACCTCATTTGAAACCCTGCGTCCGCTCATCACAAACTGTTTTGAAGCAGGATGACGGGCCGTAAGTTCGTACGTAAAGCTGGTGCCGGGGTGATCGGTTGTGGGCAGCCAGTGGCGGGTTGATTTGGGAAGCTGCGAAGCAAAAAGTGTTTCGCGGTATGTTCTGTGCACGCCAAAAACCGGTTGCGTATTGTAAAGAATACGAAGTGAAGCGGTTTGATTGCGTGCATAGGTATCATCAAGGTAGACCACAAGCGTATCGTTGTGAACCTCAAAATCCATGGTACGCTCTTCCATCAAAACATCATCAACCTGCATGCGTACCGCATCAAGCATAAGTGAATCGGACTGTTCCGAAAGAAACCGAACCCTGTATTGCACATCTCCCCGAAGCTGATCACGGTCATCAAACTCAACCTCTCCGGTAAGATGCTCAATGGTAAAATCCATTTGAGGATAAGGCGGGAAATCATACGATTGCGCAAATATTGACTGCAGGCATGTTAGCAGGATTCCCGTTGTAAGCAGTAGTAACTTTTTCATATCCAGATTATTCAAAGTATGACAAGATAATTTCTTTTAACCCGGGATTTGTTGATATCGCGCTCCCGGAACGGATCGATTCATTGCCTTCTATATCAAAGTAACTTCCACCTGCTTCCTTTACCACAGGCAGCAGGGCCGCAGCATCCCAAAGATTTAAGATCGGGTCGAACATTATATCAGCCCGGCCGGTTGCCACCATCATATGCCCGTAGGCGTCGCCCCAGGTTCTGTGTAACCGGGCATCCTGCAAAAGTTCCCCGAAGGCTTTCGTATAGCCATGCCTGTAAATATGTTCCATGTCGGTCGTCAGAAAGGTTGCATTCCTGATATCATCGCACTTGCGTACCTTCACTTTATTACGATTCAGATAGCATCCTGTTCCCGTTCCGGCTGATACCATTTCATTGAGCGCAGGCGCATAAATCACACCCACTTCAGGATTCCCTTTTACCAGGATACCAATTAATGTGGTGTAGAACGGTACGCCGTGAATAAAAGATTGTGTGCCGTCAATCGGGTCGAGGACCCAAACATAATCGGCATCTTCTCTCTCCCGGCCAAACTCCTCCCCGATGATTCCATGATCGGGAAAACGGCTTTTAATTGCCTCACGCATCAGCATCTCTGCGTTGCGGTCGGCGTTGGTAACAGGGGAGCTGTCGGCTTTAAACTCCAGATCGAATGATTGGTTGAAAAAGTTGAGCGTGGAGTCCCCTCCCGCAGTGGCAATATCAACAGCTGCCCGCCGAAGTGTTTCAGGTGTAAAATCCATCAGGGTTTTTCCGTGTTTGTGGTTATTTTTGGATTCTGTGACAGTAAAAATTTTAAATAGTTGAAGATACAATTTCCATGACCGATTCTCAGATTTTTGATCAGATTGCAGACAGACTTGATTTCACCGCAAAACAGATCAAAAAAGTTGCCGATTTTATTGATGAAGGTGCCACCATTCCCTTTCTCGCCCGCTATCGCCAGGAGGCCACCGGCGGGCTCGATGAGGAGCAGCTCAGGGCCGTGCGCGATCAGATTGACCTGCACCGGACGCTCGAAGATCGCAAGAAAACCATTCTAAAAGCGATTGGTGAACAAGATAAACTTACAGATGAACTTGAGAAGAAGATCAAAAACTCTACAGATCTGAAAACCCTTGAGGATCTCTACCTTCCCTACAAGAAAAAACGGAAAACCCGGGGAGATATGGCCAAAGAGAAAGGCCTGGAGCCACTTGCTAAACAAATCTGGGAACAGGATATAGAGTCCGGAGATCCGCTGGAGTACGCCAAAGGGTACATTGATAAAGAAAAAGAACTCCCGGATGCTGAAACTGTCCTTACCACAACGCTGGATATTGTTGCAGAATGGATCAATGAATCGGTGGAAGTTCGCAATACTCTTCGTGAGATCATCCGAAAACACGGTGTCATAGCAACGCGAAAAAATCCGGCTATTGATGAACGGACCAATTATGAAGACTATTATGATTTCAGTTCTCGCGGACATCAGTTAAAACCGCACCAGGTGCTCGCCATCAACCGGGGTGAACGTGAAAATGTAATCTTTGTAAACCTGGACCTGAATGAAAATATTACCCTTGAAAACCTTGATGACGTTGTGATCACCAACGACGCATCAATTTTTACGCCGCGTCTGCAGGATGCGGTTGAAGACTCTTATAAAAGACTTTTGTTGCCGTCGCTTGAGCGTGAATATCGAAATGAGCTGACCGACCTTGCCGATGAACACGCCATTGAAACGTTTGCCACCAACTTGAAGAATTTGCTGCTTCAGCCGCCGCTTAAAAACCAGGTGGTAATGGGCATTGATCCTGCCTACCGAACCGGCTGTAAAGTGGCCGTTATTGATCCGCTGGGAACCTACCAGGAAGGTACGACCATCTATCCCACACCGCCTCAAAAAAAAATCAAAGCGAGCGAAAAGGTTGTCAATGATCTGATTGACAAATATAATGTCACACTCATCGCAATTGGCAACGGAACCGGAAGCCGGGAAACCGAGCAGTTTATTGCTGATTTGATTCAGGCTCGTAAAGAATCTCACCCAAATGAAACTCTGCACTACCTGATCATCAGCGAGGCGGGTGCGTCCGTATATTCGGCTTCTACTGTTGCCCGGGAGGAATTCCCTGATCTTGATGCTGCGCAGCGCGGCAACATTTCGATTGCACGACGTGTGCAGGATCCGCTGGCGGAGCTGGTAAAAATTGATCCGAAATCGATTGGCGTTGGGTTGTATCAGCATGACATCAACCAGGTTCAGCTTGCCAAAAAGCTGGATGATGTAGTTGAGAGTTGCGTGAATGAGGTAGGAATCAATCTGAACACCGCAAGCTCTTCGCTTTTGACGCATGTGTCGGGCCTTAGCCGAAAAGTCGCGAAAAATATTGTAAACCACCGCGAAAGCAAGGGCCGGTTTATGAGCCGCAAGGAGCTGAAGGATATCAGAGGTGTTGGCGAATTCCGGTTTCAGCAGGCGGCCGGTTTTATGAGAATTCCTGATGGTACCCATCCGCTGGATAACACAGCCATTCACCCGGAAAGCTACGAGGCCACCGAAAAACTTTGCAACTTGTTTGGTATCGACATCGACAATCTCCAGGATGAAAAACAGAAAATTGAAGCGGCATTTGCCAATATCAAAACAGAGCAGGTTGCGGAACAGGTCGGAGTAGGCGTGCCTACACTTGAACTGATCATCGAAAACCTTCAGAAACCGGGTCGTGATCCCCGCGAATCACTGCCAAAGCCGTTACTGCGTCAGGATGTTCTGAAGATGGAAGATCTGTCACCCGGTATGAAACTGGAAGGCACCGTTCGAAACGTAGTGGATTTCGGAGCTTTCGTTGATCTTGGCGTGAAACAGGATGGATTGCTGCATATCTCGCAGATGAGTGAGGGTCGGCGAAGAGTCGAAAATCCCCACGATGTGGTCTCTGTTGGCGATATCATTAATGTTGAGATCAAATCCATTGACATCGAACGAGGCCGGATTGGGCTCTCGCTTATTAAGTAGCCCCAAAAGACATGGCATGTGTGAAGACTAAAAGCCTTGCCTGGTTTCAGTTTCGTATTCAAGCTTTAAAATCAGTCAAGTTTTTGGATTCATTAGACTTGCTATGTCTCTCACAACCAAGTTCACGACCACCCAAAGACATGGCATGACGAGCTAATTCAAAGGGCAAATTTCTTTATAAACACATAAATTTAAACATCAATTGTAATCAATCATTCTATATCAGTAGAAAACAATTTGTTATCTTTCATTGAATTAATTTCAACATCTATTACAACCGTCCATGAATCCAGTTGATGTTACGAAGCAAACACAAGACACTGAACACAAGCACCATTTGCCGATTTACCGGCGCTATCCCATCACGCTTGAAAAAGGAAAAGGCGCATTGGTCTGGGATTATGAAGGGAATGAGTATCTGGATATGCTTGCCGGAATTGCGGTGAATAATACAGGTCACTGCCACCCGAATGTGGTAAAAGCGATCCAGGAACAGGCGGAAAAACTGATCCATCCATCGAATTTTTTCTACACCAAGCCGCAAAGCGATCTTACCAAACTACTGAGCGAACTCTCAGGGCTGGAGCGCGTGTTTTTCTGTAACAGCGGTGTGGAAGCACTGGAAGCCGCTCTGAAGATCGCGCGTAAATTCGGGAACAATCACGGAAAAAAGGGAGAAATCATCGCTGTTGAGCGTGGATTTCATGGCCGGTCACTCGCGGCCATTGCGCTTGGCAAGGATAAGTATCAAAAAGGGTTTGCGCCGATTCCCTCCGGTTTTAAAACCATTCCATTCAACGATATTGAAGCGCTGGAAAATGAAATCAACGACGAAACGATCGCATTTGCGTGCGAACCAATCCAGGGTGAAGGCGGTATTCATGAGGTGAGCGGCGATTATCTGCGACGGGCACGTGAGCTCTGTGATAAGCATAACGCGCTTCTCTTCTTCGATGAGGTTCAGTGCGGAAACGGCCGGACCGGGAAATACTTTGGGTTTGAACATCACAACGTGAAACCGGACATGATTGCCACCGCCAAAGGACTCGGCGGCGGCTTTCCGATTGGAGCTGTGATGGCGAATGAAAAAGCAGCCCAGGCGCTCGACTACGGCGACCACGGAACAACCTATGGCGGAAACCCACTCGCATGTGCTGCCAGTTTAGCTGCCGTGAGAACCATTCTTGATGAAGATCTGATGACGCAGGCCACGAAAAAAGGAGCGTACCTCGTGGAAAAAGTACAGGAAAAAACCGGAGGCACAGACTACATCAAAGAGATCCGCGGCAAAGGCCTAATGATTGGCATCGAACTAAATTTTCCCGGTAAACCAGTTGTGATGGACATGCTTGATCAGCTTGTAATTGCAAACGTAACGATGGATACCACAATCCGCCTCGTACCACCGCTTGTGATCACTTATGAGCAGATCGACCGGTTTGTGGATGTGTTTGTGAACGTGCTTAAGAAGCATGGATAAAATGGTTCCCTAATTGAAATCGATCGCTCATTTATATAATGGCTTAACTCACTCAATACTTTTATGAAACAATCCATAATTTACTTACTCTTAGCACTTTTAATGGGAACCATTACCGCCTGCAGCTCTGGTACTGAAACAACTGACGGTACGATGGATTCTGAAACAGAGATGACAGAACAATTGCGCCATGTGGTTCTCTTTAAATTCACGGAATCTTCTACCGAGGATGATATTCAACAAATTGAAGAGGCTTTTGCGACCCTGCCCTCACAAATCGATGAGATCAAAGATTTTGAATGGGGAACCAACAACAGCCCTGAGGGTCTCGATAAAGGATTTACCCACTCTTTCCTCGTTACATTTGACAGTGAAGAAGGCCGGGATATCTATCTTCCACACCCTGCGCACCAAGAGTTTGTTGATCTTGTGGGGCCGCATGTAGACGATGTGATGGTTGTAGATTACTGGGCCAGGTAAGTTCAGTCGGCTGACGAGTTTCCGGTTCTAAAACCCAATCCAAGTTCAGGGCCTTATCCACTCGGCAGTCGAAAAAAGCAATCGACAGCCGAGGATTCATGCGGGGCAATCGACAGCCGAGGATTCATGCTCGTCTGACGACTTTAGGAAAAATCAACTCCAGGCCCCACAGCTCTCAGTCGTCTGACGAGTTCTCGGTTCTAG
>JAWLEH010000170.1:0-2234 GCA_041686215.1 Balneolaceae bacterium
TTGCCACTGAATGGGGCTCGCTTAAACTTTTTGAAAACAATGACGGCAGTCTCCGGGACATAACTGATACAGTTGGTTTGTCAGCATATTCAGGATGGTGGAGCGGTATAGCTGCGGGTGATTTCAACAATAATGGCAGAATGGATATTGTTGCACTTAACACCGGCCTGAACTCTCCTTACCAAACGAGAGAACAGTTGGCTCCGCGTCTCTATTACGACGACATAACAATGAATAATCAGCTCGATATTGTGGACAGTTACTACCACCGGGAAATGGATGCGTATGTTCCACGGCGAAAACTCCTTGATTTTCGATCGATACGTACCATTTTACAAAATGTGAACAGCCACCGGGAATACTCCGAATCTTCAATCGACCAGATATTTGGACAGTCTTTCAATGACGTCCCCTACAAAGAGCTCAACACCACTAAACACATGCTGTTTCTAAACCAGGGAGACCGTTTCGAAGCTACTCCCCTTCCCAATGAGGCCCAGTTTTCAAATGGATACCACGCGGGCGTGGCTGATTTTAATAACGACGGGAATGAGGATCTGTTTGTCTCACAAAATTCATTTGAATTTCCCGAGGCTGTCACCCGCCTTGATGCGGGACGCGGCCTTGTTCTCCTGGGCGATGGAAAAGGAGGGTTTGACCCACTTTCAGGGAGTTCCAGCGGGGTGAAAATCTATAGTGAACAGCGCGGTGCAGCATCTGGTGATTTCGATAATGATGGCCGAACAGACATTGCTGTTACTCAAAACAACAGCGCCACACGGCTACTCAAAAATAACACGGAAAAGAAGGGGATTCGGATTCAACTGGTAGGAACCAATCAAAACACAGATGCAATCGGTTCCGGAATCCGTCTTATTTATCCGGATGGATCGAAAGGTCCGCTTCGTATCATTCAGTCAGGATCCGGATATCGATCTCAAAACAGCTCAACCCAGGTGCTTGGATTTCAGGAGGAACCAAAGGCAATTGAGATTCTTTGGTTTGATGGAACTACAGGTCAAACAGATTATAAACCAGGAGATATGGAGTATGTTATTTCATACCCATGACAATCATTCCGGTTTGAAAAATTTCAATACACCCAACACCTTTGGATAAAATAAAAGCCCCTAAACATTCATTCAGGGGCTTTTTCAGTGGCTGTCCAATAAGTAAATCGGCTTAGAAGCCAGCTTAAATAATTTAGACATTTAATCCCTCTCTATTAAATAAAGAGGGATTTAGGGTGAATACGGAAGGGAAACCTAAAATATTTAAGCAATGCTCGATGAAGTATACCTTTTTGGATAGCCTCAGAGCAGGGGAATGACTTTCTGAGTTCAGTACTGTCCATTTTTTGGTTATGATGCACAATGAATAACACCCCTCCCCACGCTAAAAAGCCCGCGTGGTACTCCCTTCAAGGGGAGACTACCCATTGCCCTCCGCCGGCTGGCGGAGTGACACTCCTCAATAAGTACATACTCAATCAAAATATTTTGGATTTTAAGTTGATACCTCGCGCGCTCTGCCCCGAGGTAGTTCATTACCTGAGTTTTTCAGAAGTAGAACATGATACTGGCAGTTACTGAATTTCCGTTAAACGACGCCCCATCAAGTGATTCCTCGTTATCATCCGGATTGAGAAACAGGTACCTGTAATCTACATTTAAGGCTGTATTTTCGTTAAAAGGTAGTTCAACACCAAAACCAAGGTGGTACCCCAGGTTGAAACTGCTGTCGTCCGAGAAACCCAGAGTTTCTGCTGAATCTGAGTAATCAAAGTTCGTAAAGTAGGCCCCTATTCCTGCAATGCCATACGGAGAGAAACTTTCGCTTACGGGAGCAAAAGCCAACAGAGAAGTGGTAACAGGTATTGAGCTTGTCTTCACAGTAAAGTCATTTATTCCAAACTCCTGACCAGCCCTGTATTCCAAAGAGCCTTCCAAACCCATCACTGCTCCAAAACGAAGGCGGGTTTGCAGACCGAAATGAGCGTTACCCTTATCGGCATCCTGGGCTTTGTAGTATCCAAGCCGGGGGCCAAAACCAATCGTATTGTCAATTGCCGCCCTGTCTGATGCAGACTGAGCTGCTGCACTAAAGGTGAAAAATCCTGTAAATAATAGAATGAGTGTTACTAATTTCTTCATAAGCCTGTTATATATGGTGATAGCTATTTGTGGTCTCTGTTAAGTGAATGATATAGATCATTTATTTATTTGTTCCGTAGT
>JAWLEH010000170.1:2334-5193 GCA_041686215.1 Balneolaceae bacterium
GTAATATTTTGTACCGGCCCCACGTTTGTTAGGACGTATTTGTTGTAGCATTTTATGCTGTTTAGATTTATGTTCGGAACCTGACAAGCCAGATTTTAATTTTACTTCCATTTGAAGCTTTTTGATGATTTACTCAGATAATTTCCCGGCTATTGCCTCTCTGTTGATTTCTCTTCTCGTTTTAACACTAGCCACCGGTTGTTCCAATACATCATCAGTGTCAGAACAGGAATCAGAGTCCGGTTCCGGCACAAGTGTTGAATACGAAGAACTTGAAGAACTCTACTGGCAGCGTGTACAGGAGGCCAGGATGTCGTTCTCACAAGCCGATGTTGATTTTATGCTGGCAATGATTGGCCATCATGCACAAGCGCTTATCATGTCTGAATTGGCCCCGGAAAACGACGCCAGCCCTCAAATACAGACCCTTGCAGCCCGAATCATTAATGCACAGGAGGATGAAATAAAATCGATGCAAAACTGGCTTCACCGACGCGACCAGCCGGTACCGGAAATCCATATTGACGGTCTAAACCTTATGCTTCATGGTGTTGAAGACGAACATCACCACAACAATCACGATATGCCCGGAATGCTCTCGCAAGAGCAACTTGAAACACTCAGTAAAGCGACCGGGCGGGAATTCGACAGGCTTTTCCTTGAATTTATGATTGAGCATCATCAGGGTGCTGTTACTATGGTAGACAATCTTTTCGGAACCGATGGCGCCGCACAGGATGAAGATGCTTTTCGTCTGGCTGCAGATATCCACGCCGATCAGGTAACTGAAATTGAACGAATGCAACAGATGCTTGATCGAATGGCTTCAACAGATTGATAGATAAAAAACAATTCCAAACAGTATCATCTTAACCTTAAACCAATCTATGAAAAGAAGAATCGCAACTCCCCTTTCTATTCACACTGTCAGGCAAGTATTATTACTACCCCTGATTGCAGCACTGTTAATCGGTATTACTTCATGTTCTACATCTGAAAATACATCTGACGGCTCAAATCAAAATAACAGCGAAATACGGCCGATTACTGAATTATCGGCCCCTTCACCAGATCCAAGAGTGGGTCTCGATGCAGGCCTTTTTGATGCTGAGGAAGCCATCTGGAATCTTGAGATGCTATCTACAACCCCGCCCCCGGAAGATTTCGTCGGTTCTACAAACTCCGACCTTGCATTTTTCGAAAATTATGCCATACAGGGTAACTACAATGGATTTATCATTTGGGACATTAGTGATCCGGCCAATCCCGACTTGGTGGTAGATTTTCTATGTCCTGCCTCGCAAAGCGACGTCTCGGTGTACGGAAACCTGCTTTTTGTTTCGGGTGAAGGCCTTGGCGGACGTCTGGACTGTGGCACAGAAGGTGTAGATGAAACGGTAAGTGAAGAAAGACTTCGGGGTATCCGCATATTTGATATTAGCGATATTGAGGAGCCGGAGTATATTTCAAATGTCCAAACCTGCCGCGGATCCCATACACATTCTGTTCTGAAAGACCCGAATGATGACGAGAATATTTACGTATACGTTTCAGGTTCTGCACCGGTTCGCCCTGACGATGAACTCCCCGGGTGTTCCGACATGCTGCCTGAGGAGGATGAAAATTCCGCTCTCTTCCGAATTGAAGTTATAAAAGTACCACTCGATAACCCGGCTGATGCTGAGATTGCCAACTCGCCCCGTATTTTTGATGATCTTACCGCCCCTCCTGTTCATGGTCCTGCACCTGATGATTTAGAGGAAGTTGAAAGAGCACGGGAAGAAGGTAAATTCATATACGAACGACTTGGTACCCCACGAGTACTTTCTGATGGGTTTGTTCGCCGTTTGTTAAATGGTGTTGTTGAAGGAAGAGGCGGATCGGGAGAACCCACTGCAGCAGACAGCACATACCTACGTGAAAATCTCGAAGAAGTAATGGCCCGGGTCCGAGGACTGCCTGAAGAGATTACACAACGGGGTCCAAATCAGTGCCACGATATTACGCTATTTCCGGAGACCGGACTTGCCGGCGGGGCATGTGAGGGATATGGATTATTGCTCGACATCAAGAATCCACTTGAACCACAGCGTGTTGACGCTGTTGCCGACTCAAATTTTGCTTACTGGCATTCGGCAACATTTAATAACGACGGCTCAACGGTACTCTTTACAGATGAGTGGGGCGGTGGCAGCCAGCCGAAATGCCGTGAAACCGATCCTATGGAGTGGGGAGCCAACGCTATCTATTCTATAGATGAAGATAATAATATGGACTTTAAGAGTTATTTTAAAATGCCTGCTCCACAAACCAATACGGAGAATTGTGTTGCTCATAACGGCTCAATGATTCCAATACCGGGTCGTGATATTATGGTGCAGTCATGGTACCAGGGCGGTATAAACATATTTGATTTCACTGACCCAGAAAACCCTGTTGAAATTGCTTTTCACGATCGGGGACCTGTTGATGCTAATGAGATGCAAAATGGCGGAAGCTGGTCGATTTACTGGTACAACGGAGTATTGGTAAATTCAGAAATTTCACGCGGGCTCGATATTTTTGAACTCAAACCGAGTGATTATCTCACTGAGAATGAAATCGAAGCATCCAAAACGGTTCGCCTTGATGAGTTTAATCCACAGGGGCAGCCCCGGTTTCGTTGGCCGGCCACATTCGTTCTGGCTCATGCATTTGCCGATCAAATTGAAAGACAACAGGAACTTGACCGGGAACGTGTACAGTCAATTCGCAGCCGGCTAAACAAAGCTGAACGTGAAACCGGCTCGGTACGCTCTTCAATGCTTGCAAATCTTGCATCTGACGTCAGGTCATTTGCCGACAGCTCGGGTGATCATA
>JAWLEH010000171.1:0-5174 GCA_041686215.1 Balneolaceae bacterium
GCTGATTTTTTATGTATTCAATCACATTATTCAGACTCTTCGGGGAAACAGAGAAAATACCATATCCATCCTGCCAGTAGAAATCATCATATTGTGCATCGATGGTTTTGATCCATTTGGACGACCCTTGTTTGATCTGCTGAACCAATGACATCTGAGCAATCTTTCTTGAAAGCAGGCACAAAAGATGGATGTGATTTTTATGACCTCCAACCTGAACGGGATTACACTCCAGGTCTTTACAGATTCCGCCAATATAGTTGAAAAGATCATTTTTGATCTGGTCGTCAATCAATTTTTTCCTGTGCTTAGTACTGAATATGATATGCGTGTAAACTTTTGAGAGTGATTGAGGCACAATAAGGTTTTGTCTGGATTACGCCCTTACAGGGCTTTTTGTCATTGACTGATACTATTGTCATAGCGCTCTGCACTATGTTATTGACATTGCCCCTTTGGGGCACGTAAAATCATGTGTGAAAAGAACAGATGCGTTTTTACGTTTATTTTCCGCAAATAAATCCAACAGAACAATATGAGCACTTTTCTTCAATTGCCATTTAAATAGGCATAGCCCCATTAAATTATAAAATCGATTCTCATTAAAACATTAAAACTGTTCAATCTCCTTAAATTTAACTTCTTTCGTTGCTGTATCAAACAGAGCAATCATCGCATCGCCATCGAATCCGTTCACGCTTCCCGGGTTGATGGAAATCGTTTCGCCAATAGTTTCCACATCGGCCTGGTGGGTGTGGCCGCTGATCACTACATCGTAAAGACCTGATTTTTCCAGGCTTTCAGTGATCTCCGAATAGGTTCCGTGGTAAACAGCAAAACGCAGCCCATCTTCAGTGAAGCTGAAAAACTCACCGTGAAGTGTGGCACCAATCTCATCAAACTTTTTCATCAGCAAATATTTATCCCCGTCGTTATTTCCGAACACCCCGTGCAGGTCTAATCCCTCAAAAAGCGGGATGATAAACGGGCTGCAGTAATCTCCGGCATGAATGAGCTGGCCAACGCTTTTCGACTTGAAATAAGCGGCGGAAGTTTTGGCGTTTTCTATGTGATCGTGGGAGTCAGAGCAGATTCCAATGAGCATAGCAATTTGGTTTTGTTGGACGTCAGGTGGAATAACAAAATAACGAAAGTTGAGTCCACTCCGAAAAGTCATGCGTTCTGAAAATCAGCGGCACAAGCTTAAATAATTTAGGTTTATTTGTTTCGAACTCACCCCACCCCCTCTCTAAAGATTTAGAGAGGGGTATGCGGTCTAAATTATTTAAGCTTGTTATAAACATTAGATCTTAATCTGACTTTTCGGAGTGGACTCAAAGTTGTAGTTTGACGAGAGTAACTCTACAGCATGTCTTCCATTCTTACAATGTAGATAAACTCATAACAACTTTAGCGTCTGATCTATCCAATTCCCAATATCCCCCATCACTTCACGCCGATTTCGTTCGCTCAGCATTTCGTGTCGCCCCCCTTCATAAACCTTTGTATCAAGCCGGCTGATACCGGATTCACTCAGTTTCTTCTGAAGTTTAGTGATACCGTCGGTAAGATTTGAAATGGGATCTTCTTTACCGGCAATAATCAGCACCGGGTATGAAAGCGGACCTGAGAAGGGTTTATGTTTTTGGGTTTTACCAAGTCCCTTAAAGAAATGGTTCAGAAAAGAGGAGGTGGGTGTAAATCCGCAATCGGGGTCGGCAACATACCGGTCCACTTCTTTTGGATCACTCGATATCCAGTCATGTCGTGTGCGGGTAGGTTTAAAAGCGTTGTTATACGGCTTAAATATCATGTTGCGCAACAACTCGCTTCTGTAATTCTGTCCCTTCAGCAGGCTGATAACGGAGGATAGTATCACACCAAACGGCAGCAGAGGAGAAACGCCGCCCGAGGTTCCTGAATAAATTACACCTGCAGGGGCGTAATCGGTTGTGAGCTGCAAATGTCGCTGCATTAAAAAGGAACCCATGCTGTGGGCAAACACAAATTGCGGAAGGTCAGGATAGATCGTACGAAGCTTTTCACGCATCCAACCGATATCCTGTACCATCCGGTGAAATCTGTCTTCAGCATTAATAATTCCCTTTTGATCCGGCTCTGGGGAAGTTTGCCCGTGACCCCGGTGATCGTACCCAAAGACTGCAATATTTCTTTCCGCAAGAAACTCTGCAAACCTTTTGTACCGGCCGGAATGCTCACCCATTCCGTGAACGATTAAAAGTATAGCCGCGGGTGAGGCATTTTCGGCAAGCCAGTGCCTGGTAAAGATCTCTTTGCCGTCGTCGGCGGGCACTGAGGTTTTCTTCAGTTTCATGGTGTATCCGCTTTTACAGCGTCGACGGTCCGGCTCGGACGGCCGGTCAGGCTGAAAGCTGCAAGCCTGGGGCGGTCATTTTCAGATATATCAACCGGACCGTTATACTGCGGAGAGTTTTCTGTGGGATCGGAACCGTCCAGCTTATAGCGAATTGTGAGCCCGGGAAGGGAGATATTGGCGTGTAACGTGTCATTTTTGATGACGGCACCCGGTGGTGGAATTCTGTAGTTAATCTCAGGGTAGAGGCGATCCAGGCGGGGCAGTTCGTATTGTCCGAGCCGGTTAGCAAACTCATTCCACGATTGTGTTCTTACCTCTTCCTGTGCTGTACTATCTTCGTGCGACGCCCAGGAAGGTTGCCCTTGCCATGCGCGTTCAGCAAGCCCGAGGAGCCTTGGTAAAACCATATACTCCCAGCGGCGCTCCTCATTAACGGTTTCGGTCCAGAGCTGTCCCTGAAGGCCGAGGATATTCTCGCGGGCATTTTCTTCAAGACGCTCTTGGCCGTCGAAATAATTTTCAGGAAGTGGATTGCCGTAATTCGTATGACTGGCGTTTTGAAAAAGAGTGAAAGGCTGAAAGGAAAACGGAGCTTCAGTAGTGAACATGGCAGCCCAGTAAAACCCGGGATCCTGCCAGTGCTTGGTGTAGGCCAGGTCGAAATAGAGATTAGATGCATGAGACATCACCACCGGAAACCCGGCGTTTGCAAGACGATAGGCGCGATCTTCTGTACCCCCGCCCCAGATGTTTGACCAAACATACGGAATAACCCTATCCGTAAAATCAGTGTTGATTTCGAGATTGTCTTCCTGCTCTCTGAAAGCCACTTCTTCCCATCCGCCCATGGAGATATTACGCTGCTGTAGAAGATCAGCCGAACGTGTGAAGAAGTAGCCCTGGAGATCACGCACATTGTCAATTCCTTCTTCCGCCATTAATGTGGAGCAATCGGGCGACTCTTCCCAGGCACCGTGCGGCACTTCGTCGCCGCCCATGTGGATGGAATTGAGCGGCACACCGGCCTCTCTGTGCATATCGGCCAGGTCATCTATAACGACTTCAAGAAATCGGTAGACAGACTCATTACATACGTTCACTACATTATCCGTGTAATTTTGCACAGACCGGTAAGATGACCTGTCCTCCGGTTCATCCAAACGAAACTCCCGTGCGGCATCTGCATCACCATTTTCCAGGAACCGGGCGGCCCGGGCTTTCATCGCAAGGATAGCCGCACGGGCGTGTCCGGGCATATCAATCTCCGGAATAACTTCGATGTGTCGGTCGGCCGCATATTTCAATATCTCGATATACTCCTCTTGTGAATACCACCCGCTGCCAAACGAATTGCCCGGAGTGGGATCGGGGCCGGATCCGTATACCGGAATCATGTACTCCTCTTCCGTTTCCGTATGGCCCCGCCGACCGCCTACATCCGTAAGTTCCGGCAGCGTGTTTATTGCAATTCGCCACCCTTCATCGTCGGTCAGGTGAAAGTGAAACGTATTTAGCTTGTACATGGCCATAATATCCAGCAGCCGTTTTACATCATCGGCAGGATGAAAATTTCTGGCTACATCCATGTGCATCCCCCGGTAGGAAAATGCGGGCTGATCCTCAATGGATACCGTTCTCACGCCTTCTTCGGTTTCCGAAGAATTTTCAAGCCAGGCGAGCAAAGATTGAATGGCATAGAACTCCCCGGCCGGAGCATTAGCTGTGATGGTGATTCCGTCAGGGTTAATATCCAGGCGATACGCTTCATCAGAATCCAGTGAGTCGTCGGCTCGGAGTATCTGCAGGTTAGCAGGCTCTTCTGATGATTCGCCTGATTGCAGTTCAATATTTCGGTCCAGGCGATCCGCAAGAAGCTCCAGGATAAATTCAGAATGTTCGCCCGTTGCCGATTCAAAGGATAGCGTCAGAGTTTCGGGGACTATATACCGGCCTTCAAGCGGGGTTAAAACACGCGGGGAGGGTATTATTTTGCCGGTCTGATCAGGGGGCAACAAGCTTAAACGGTCATTCTGCGCATAAACAGGTGCCGCTGTTGGCAGCGGAATGTTATCGTCTTCTGTACGATGATACTGTTCGGGCTGATCGAAAGGGGCGATTTCCACATTTTGAACCGTTTCAATAGTACCGTCATCAAACACAAAATAGAATCCCTCCGGGGCGTCGGATTCTTTAATGGCGAAATAAGCCGCTTTATAGGGTATTTCAGCCTGCCCGCCCGGTTCAATGTGGTTAAAACCAGCGGCCGGCTCAAGTTTAAAGAGATAACCGTTAATATGAGACACGCTGAATTCGTTGGGGAAGCTGTCCAAATCAGGAATTCGGATAGAGTTGAAGTAGAGTGTCCATCCTGAAGCCGGAAGACGATCATCGCCGTTATTAATTAGCGTAAGTGTTGCGCTCATCTGGTTGTTTGGCTCAAAATTAGAATTAACTTCCCATTCTACGTCGATAGATGAACCGGTAATAGGAAGGTCTGAATTCTGATCAGCCGAGCAAGACAAAAGAGCGATTACGATAAAAAATAAAAGAACGACAGACAGGTTTGAATTTTGATGAATGAAATAATAAGACATTGAGGTCATCACCGATTTCTACAAGGTTTGAAGTTTAAAGAAAGGTTACAGATAATGGTACATTGTCTGTAAAGTTAATGCAGTGCCATGGAGTATATTCAATTGAACGGAAAAAAAACACGAATTGGCAGATATTCATCCACTTAACTATCAACAGCGGACGAAAAGCTAAAAGAAATTCACGTTATTTAATCAAAAGGGGGACACTCCAAAATAAACTCTATATTGAAAAAAAGTTATGA
>JAWLEH010000172.1:0-5163 GCA_041686215.1 Balneolaceae bacterium
CATGTGGCAGAAGCAACCTCTTCGATCCGGATTGGGTCAGGCGGCATCATGCTTCCGAACCACTCCCCGCTCCTGATAGCCGAACAGTTCGGAACGCTGGCCACAATGTACCCCGGGCGGGTTGATCTCGGACTCGGGCGAGCACCAGGAACCGATCAAACCACAGCGAATGCCATTCGCCCAGACCGCATGAGCCAGGTTCAGCAGTTTCCTCAAAACGTGAAGCTTCTGCAGCGATATCTTTCCGCAGATAACAAGGATAGCAGCGTTCGGGCTATTCCGGGAGAGGGAACAGAGATTCCCATCTGGATTTTGGGATCAAGCACGGACAGTGCCTTCCTGGCCGCCGAACTGGGTCTTCCGTATGCCTTTGCCAGTCATTTTGCACCACAGCAGCTCATGCCGGCACTGCGCATCTACCGGGAACGGTTCAAGCCTTCCAAACAGCTTGAGAAACCCTATTTCATGCCGTGCATTAACATTATCGCGGCCGACACCGATGAAGAAGCCGAATACTTGTCAACATCCATGCTGCAAATGTTTATGGGCGTGGTAACCGGAGACCGCAAACCGATGCCACCGCCTGTGGATGACATGAGATCTGTGTGGTCACCGCAGCAGAAAATGATGGTACAGCAAATGCTGGCCTGCTCATTCATTGGCAGTAAGGAATCCGTCAGAGCTGATCTCGAGCAGTTCATTGATCAGACAAACGCTGACGAGCTCATGATTGCGTCCTACATGTATGATTTTGATCAGCGCTTGAAATCGCACCGACTGATTGCCGAAGTGGTTGAAGCCTGAGGTGAAATTTCTGCATAACGACTCAGTGTTTAAGCGGCGAGCCGAGTTGTTAAAATTAAGTTCCGAACCCTAAACGAGTCCGCTGGAGTAACGCCTTGTTATGCCTGAACCGCTTTAAGTGGGGCAATTTCTTTGTTTGGACGGTGTGAGGATAAATCATGCATAGCCTGTAAATTTAACCAAAACTCAGGAGAGGTGTTAAGTGCTTTCGACAACAGCCAAGCCGTATCCGAAGAAATACCTCTTTTCCCCCGTACAATTTCATTAATACGCTGAATAGGAATCTCCAGATGGTCAGCTAATTCTTTCTGCGTTAATTCCATTGGTTCAAGGTATTCTTTCAGTAAAATCGTCCCGGGATGTGTAGTTATTCTGTTTTGTGGAATCATGGGTTTCACCTTTTTTAATGATAATCAACAATAGCAACATCGAAAGCACTGGAATCTTGCCAACGAAAAACGATTCTCCATTGGGCATTAATTCGAATACTGTGATATCCTTTATATTCTCCACGCAGTGTTTCTAATCTATTGCCTGGAGGTGATCGTAAATCATCTAAAGAAGTAGCCGCATTCAGTATGTCCAGTTTGTAGGTGGCGGATTCAAGAATTTGGCTTGGGAGCTTCCTGACTTTAGTGCTTGAGTTGCCATGAAACAAGTCTGACGTTGCTTTATCTCCAAATGATTTGATCATTCTTTAATTTAATGGTTTAACGGTATCCATGCAACGAAATTGTTTTGTGAGGGCATAACGACCTGGCGCATAACCGGCGCACGGTTTAATCTTGAATTAGCAACTAACGAAAGAAGAGACTTAAAACCAAGAGCGGCAGAGGATAGGCGAGGTACGTCCGAGTTAATGCGCGGGTTATATGGCGCAGAGGACTATATTTTATAATTCTAAGGAGAGGTTAAGCTGAATACCCAAAGTTTTATATGAATAATCTGCGTCTTCAAAAATTTGTGTTATTCTATTTGTATAATTTGCTGAAAGTGCGGCCGAAAAACCATGGCCGAAGTTATACGCTATGCCAGCTCCTAAAACCCCACTCAAGGAATAAGAGTTAGCTTCTAATTCATAAAATTCATAATTGTTTGATTCCTTAACCAAAAACTGATTAAGGACACCAATTTTCCCAAAGAAGCCAAGATTGTTGAAGTAATTTGAATATTTGAGCGCAGCAGGAACTTGTAAGAATTGAAGATTGATTTCCTCCTGTTGGGGAGATGTAACAAAATCACAAACATTACAATAATACGTTCCCGAAAAATCTCTGTTAGAGTAGTTTATCCCGGACTGCAAAGCCAAATTATTATTGATTGAATACTGCAAGTTCAATCCAGCAGTAAAGTTATTCCGATTATATTTGGATCTATACCCGACCTCATCATTTAATTCAATATCTCCGCTTAGATTCGTGTCTAATGAATAGAATAAACCTACTCGAAAGTTATTGTTTTGTTGATTTTCAGGTAAACTATTTTGTGCATACGTATTCGAGGCAATCATTAAAACTGTAACAAAAAGAAAGAATTTAATAACACGCATTTGCAGAATTTTTAATGTTAATTCTCACTGTGATAGTATTACACGTTGCTCCAGATGGATAACTACTTAAAGTTTTGAGCCATATAACATATATTCTGCGACAGTCCCATTGCCTCACTTTCTGTCGCAGAACATTTGATTTCTTTATAACTCGCAAATACCGGATATTGCCGGACCTATATTGCGACACCTGTAAAGGAGGGTGCGTCTTGGAAATGATTGATAACGACAGGCATAAAATACAAAAAAGCATTCCGGAGTTTCTTGTTGAGCCGGGTAAATAGCAGTTGAGATCCACCAAATAAATCTTAACATTTACCCTTTTGCATTACCGTACATCACCAATAAACTGAATCCATCCAATTTAAACCGGATATTTTATGAAAGCAGACCCATTGAACCTGTTAACTGCACTTTTTCTTGCACTACTTTTAGCAGACTCTGTGGAGGCTCAGTCTGATATTGTTCCCGCAAAGGAACAGCAGATCGCAGCAGCGGTACATGCTGCTCCGGAACCGATGCGGGACGGAGCGGCCGTTCATGGATATGATGATTCCGGCAATCTCATCACGCTTCGTGAAGGACAAAATGAATTGATTTGCCTGGCCGATGATCCCTCGGACGACCGGTTCCATGCAGCCTGTTACCATAAAGATCTTGAACCGTTTATGGCCCGCGGACGGGAGCTCAGCGCTGAAGGGCACTCCACAGAAGAAGTTCGTGAGATCCGCGAGCAGGAGGTTGAAGCCGGCGACCTGCCTATGCCCGAAAAACCGATGTCACTCTATTCTCTCACCGGCGATGCTGACGCCTGGGATTATGAAACCGGAACCCTGCGATCCGCCCGCCCGCTTTACGTGGTGTATGTTCCCTATGCAACGGTGGAAACTACCGGCCTGTCTGCCTCACCTGCAAGCGAAGGCGCTCCCTGGCTGATGGATCCCGGCAAACCCTGGGCACATATTATGGTGGGCACGGGAAGAACATTGGGTCAGGATGCGCAGGATTGATATAAAAAGTAAAAATATACATCAAGACAGACTCAACGTGTCAATAAGGTGTATCTACCAGATTACTAAAAATCGATATGTGACACGGCTCGTCTTTATGCAATACTGTTTCTGCGAGAGGACGGGTTCATGATCCTTATCAGCCCCAAAATAAAACAGGTGTGAAGTATAAGGTCCTCTGAAATCCTGTTTCGTCCGGGCAGGAGTATCTTGTTTAAGTTAGTACAACTGAATCCTTTTTACGATAATACCATGAACATTTTTACCATTATTATCCTGGCAGCGATCCTGATCGATTTCACGCTGGGCATCATCTCCAATCGACTGAACCTCAAAGCCCTCTCCAAAGATCTTCCCGAAGAGTTTGAAGATGTGTACGACGAAGAGACCTATGCCAAATCGCAGGAGTACACGCGGGTCAATACAAAATTTGGGTTTATTACCGGCACGTTTGACCTGCTGCTTCTGCTGGTATTCTGGTTTGCCGGCGGTTTCAACTGGCTGGACCAGTGGGCACGGAGTTTTGAATTGGGTGTGATCGGCACAGGCCTGATCTTTATCGGTGCGCTGGTTGTGGCCAAAATGATCATCTCCATGCCGTTTAGTATCTACTCCACATTTGTGATTGAAGAACGATTTGGCTTTAATAAAACCACTGCTAAAACATTTGCAATGGACCGGCTGAAAGGACTGCTTCTTTCCGTGGTAATCGGGGGACCTTTACTTGCAGGAATCATCGCCTTTTTTGAATATGGAGGTGCCTGGGCATGGGTGTACGCCTGGCTGGCGGTTACCGCCTTTTCACTTGTGATGCAGTATGTTGCCCCGACCTGGATCATGCCGCTTTTCAACAAATTTGAACCCCTGGAGGACGGGGAATTGCGTCAGGCCATCGAGGAGTATGCCGATGAGGTTGATTTTCCGCTGCAGGGAATTTACGTGATAGACGGATCCAAACGATCTGCCAAATCGAACGCTTTTTTCACCGGTTTTGGCAAAAATAAACGAATCGCCTTGTACGATACGCTTATCGAGAATCACACCACCGAAGAATTGGTGGCGGTGCTGGCGCATGAAATTGGTCACTATAAGAAAAAACATATCGTCAAGAACATGACGATTTCGATTCTCCACACAGGAATTATGTTTGCCCTTCTATCCATTTTCCTGCAGGTGCCGGCCCTGTTCGATGCATTCTTTATGGAGGAGATGAGCGTTTACGCCGGGCTTCTGTTCTTTAGTTTGCTTTACTCCCCGGTTGAAACGATACTCGGAATCTTCATGCAGATGATGAGCCGCAAACATGAATATGAAGCTGATCATTTTGCGGTATCCACCATCGAAAAACCGGAAGAGATGGTGAATGTGCTGAAAAAACTCTCCAAAGATAACCTCAGCAACCTGACGCCGCATCCCTTCTATGTATTCCTGAACTACTCGCATCCGCCGGCGCTGAAGAGGATTGAGGCGATACGGGTTTCAACATAGTCGTTCTGAATGGATGAGGTCAATTCAATAACTAAACCCTAATCTATCCAGACCGTTTTGAACATCAGGGTGACTCATGAACAGATCCCAAAGAATACCGCTTCTGTGGTTTTCGATCATAACCACCATGGGTCCCTGGTCTATTGCCAGATATCTTTGCGGAAACCAGTTGTGTTCAAAACTTAGCGCATCAAAGAACCCATATGGACCAAACGTTTTATCTTTATGATTTTCATAGAGGTTTCGGATCACTTTCATTGACTGTTCAGGAGTGTATGGTATAGACGAAATTGCAGCTGTTGGCGAAATCAC
>JAWLEH010000173.1:0-5126 GCA_041686215.1 Balneolaceae bacterium
GCACCCTGCACCCTGCACCCTGCACCCTGCACCCTGCACCCTGCACCCTGCACCCTGCACCCTGCACCCTGCACCCTGCACCCTGCACCCTGCACCCTGTAATTACAATCATTCGCAACTCTTGCAGGAGGCCGGAGAAGCACCGGTCGCTCTGCCAGGTAGCTGGTTGCTTATGAATCCCCAGTTCCGAGAAGTCTCCAACCTATCCAGAGTGTGCCTCCAACAATCGCCGCCGTAGCCACAAAAGGCAATCCAAAATAGACCGCAAACAGCGCGCCGCCCCAGGTTGGTCCAATCATCCGTCCAAGACCCGACATCCCCTGGGCCGTACCCATCACGGCGCCCACATGCTCCTCATCGGCTTCCTGTGAGATGAGACTGGTGATGGTTGGCGTATTGAGGCTTTTACCCACGGCCATCAGGCAGAGTGCAAGGGCCAATTGAGTCATGGAGCCGGCAAGCGGAATGCAGGCCAGCCCGATGATCATCAGGATATTTCCGGTTAGAAAAAGATTCTCTTCATTGAAGCGATTGGTAAGCGGCTTGATGAGAAATCCCTGGATCACGACAGCCACAATTCCAATATAGAAAAACTGGATCCCCACCTGTTCCGCTGTCATGTTTAGCTCCTGCTCGGCAAAGAGAGGAAAGGCGCTATACAGGCTCGATTCGCCAAAGGAAAGCAGGAAAAAACCGATGATCAGAGGAATCAGAAACCCGCGGGAGGTTACGCTTTTTTGTTGTGACAGCTGACGCCAGAATCTGGGGGTGAACACACTTGGGCGGCTCATACCTGCGGGTGCCTCACGAGACGTATCCACGGTTTCGGGGAGTTTCAGTAGAACCATCAAAAAGCTGCAGAAGGAGAGAAAAGCGGCGAAAAAGCCCGGTAGAGCAAACCGGTTTACTCGCATCCAGTCGGCAAATTCAGCAAACCCGATACCGGCTATAAAATCGTGAAAAGAAGAGTGAATCAATAGTGTAGCTGATGCCGGACCCACAACAAAGCCGATCCCGAAAGCCGCCCCAATCAGCCCCATTCCTTTTGCACGGTTCTCTTTGTTGGTCACATCGGCGATATAAGCCTGCGCGGTGGAGATGTTGCCTCCCATCACGCCTGCAATAATCCGGGAGAAAAAGAGGACGCCAAGAGTTTCTGCAAGGCCAAAGATTATGTAGGCCAGTACGGCGCCAAACGTGCTCAGCAGCATAATGGGCCGGCGCCCGATACGGTCAGACAAGCTTCCCCAGATCGGGGAAAAGATGAGCTGCATGAACGAGTAGACACTATAGAGCAAACCGATGGTGACCGCTGAGGCGGAAAACTCCTGGGCGTAAAACGGCAGCAGCGGCAGTACGATACCGAACCCGAGAAGGTCGATCATCACTACCAAGAAGACTGTTGCAAGTGCCGGTTTATTCATGCAGTGGTTTGGGGGTTCGAAAAGCGATTAAGATAGAGCCTTTGAGTGTACATTGCATGAAGAGAATAAAAAAAGCTGCTCCGGTTGTCACGCCGGGCAGCTTCAAAACACAAGTTTCGTGTCAACGATAAAGTATCAGGCACTCAAAGACTTCCGAAGTCTTTTCTGGCTGTATGAATGCTCAGTCTCTTTTACAATTCTCACTTTAACAACAAGCACGCAGACTTCGGAAGTCTCCCTTACCCGCAGTTTTAACTGACATTTCAGTGTAGACATGACATTATCAAAGGTAGATCTTCTGCTTTCCACGATAGGGGGTACAGAGGAAATGGAATTTTCACCGGGAATATTCCTCTATTTCGGGGCGGGTGCCGTTCAAAAGGTCCGACTTCCGAATGCGAAGTTCCGATCGTTGCGGCAGGGCTGCGTGCCGGCCACTCCAAAAAACGCTCACGATCAGCATTTCATCATCATCAAGGGACCGCAGCGTTACGCCATAATCCCGGAGGGTTCGAATCAATTCATCGTGAAATTGATCGACCATTTCCCTGATTTCCTCATCAGAAAAAGTGTCTTTTTGATGGTTAATCTGCTGCCTGAGTTCCCTTAGCGATTTCATTTGGCTGTCTGAAGGGACACTTCCGTTTTGCAGGCCAAATATGCTGTCTACTCGTGATGCAAAACTACTCAGGTTGTCAAAATCAATATCTTTGGCAATGTCTGACAGATCAATCGAAAGACTGTCATTTTCAATTTTGAACTCATTAATCTGGAGGTTGTCAATATTGAACCAGCTGCCTGATCTCAGCGAGGCATGCACCCGGTAGCTAAGGCCAAGGCCGGGCAGAAACTCTGATACGGGCGATTGCCGGACACGAATTTGGTCTGAAACGTCATCGAGAGCGGTTTGCAAAATAGATGCAAACACGGTTTGATCCCGTTCCTGCTCCTGTTCGGTAAGATCAATACTGTCAATTCGTCTCTCAAACTCTTCTTCACTTATCGAGCCGGCATCATAGGCACGGATATCAGAAGCACTGGCCCAAACCGTAAGATGGACACCGGGCCTCCGTGAGTCTGAGGATCCCGGAAAGACGATGAATGAATGAGCTCCGGGTCTGTAGGGGCTCACAGTTACGCGGACTACCTCATCGCCGGGCAGATCACGAAACAGCGAGGCATAATTTTTAAGGTAGTCGGTTAAACGATCTTCAACAAATTCTCGCCCCATTTCCTGGAGCTGCTGTGGTTCTGAGTTGTCATCTACCTGAATTTCTGCATGCCCCTGCAGAACCACTCGCACCGCAGCAGGGCTTAATGTTGCTCCTACATTAAAGTGGATGCCATAATCCGGAATATATCTCCCGGTCACGTCTCGTATATGCCTGCCCCGTGACGGTCTCCTGGAATCTTCCGGCTCAAAAAGTTCGGCGATTATACCTTCCGCAATCCGGATATCGCGGTCGAACGAGTCGGCCGGCTGGCCACTTAATGGTTCAGAATAGAGTGCAAGTGTTAAAATCAGGCAAACGAACAGATAATGAAATCTCATAGTATTACTCCGCATTTTGTTGAAGATTGAGTGCAAAAATAAGGTCTTCGAGGGCCTCCTCGGTTTGCAGGTAGCGGTAGTAGGTCTCTTCTTCAAGCTGAGCGAGGCCTTCGCTGACCAGTATGAGGTCTTGCTGGCGGCGTTGGTCGTAATAAGCCGTAAGGGTTTGAATGACGTTTTCCATTTGTTGCTGGTGTTCCCGGCGGCTCTGATCAAGTGCAGCTGCCATTACCTCATTGTTCTGCTCCTGCAGCTCACCCATCATTGCATAAAATTCATCTTCTGTGATGAATGCCTCTGTAGAGGCAGGTTCTTCAACCGGCTGGGGGTCAGAACCAAAGGAAATCAGGGTTCCGCGGTCGGAGTGGGTAACCTGAAGGTTTGCGAATGAAAGCAAAGCAAATGTCACCAGGATTGCAGCGGCAACGGCAGCAAACGTTTTCAGGGCAAAGATTTTGGCAGATCCGGATGGTTTGTCTGATTCGTCACTTGATGATTTATCAGAGTCGGGTTGAATCAGCAACAGTTTTTTCGGTGTGATCTCATCACTGTCTTCCTGCAGTAGATTTCGTGTGGCCCGCATCTCACTAAGCTCCTGCTTCAGGTCGGGATTGTCTCGCAGAGTCTTCTCGAAACGTTGTCGCTCATCCGGATCCATCTCATCGTAGAGATAGTCCATCAATTTGGATTGTAGGTCGTTCTTATCCATTGTTCAGATACTCATGTTTGATATTCCAGTTCTTCAATACTCTTTTTGTAGATTTTAGCCCGTAGTAGAGCCGTGATTTCACGGTGCTTTCCGGCTCCTCCAGGATGTCGGCAATTTCCCTGAATTTTAGTCCTTCGTATTCTTTTAAAATGATGACGGTGCGCTGCTCATCAGGGAGAGTGAGTAGCGCTTTCTGCAAAATGTGCCCAAGTTCTTTGTTCTGAAGGTCAGCATCGGGCAGGGCTACGTCTCCTTCTAAAACGGCCGATTGTTCCATGTATGCTTCCAGTGACGTAGACTTCCGGCGGCCGGCACGTTTCAGTTCATCAAGGCATAGGTTATTGGCAATTCTGTAAATCCAGGACGAAAATTTTTCCGGATTCTCCAGAGTATTGACACTCTGATATGTTTTAATAAACGTTTTCTGGGTGATGTCATGGGCTTCATCTTCATCAGCAAAGAAACGAAAGGCAAACCGATAGATTTTGGAGTGCCACTTTTCTACAAGGCGTGTATATGCGGCTCTGTCGCCGTTTTGTACCTGTTTAATAAGCAGCGGTTCGTTCATGTCGTCCATCTGTTTGGCTTACATATTTCCAAAAGTTCGTCAGAGTCTGAATGTAGGACGACGCAGCCCGGGAAAAAGTTTTAAATGGAAGGGGATTTTTTTGTATTTACTTTGAGATGACGATCTACTATTGAGCTAAATTTAACCCGAATTATTCACGATAAACTATAAAATAGGTGTTAAGTAAATGATAATAATGTACATATTGAAACTTGAGTATAACCCAAATTTAAGTGTTATCGTAAGGCTTCGAAATTTTGCAGTGTACTGCGTTCGCCCTGGGCACGCCTTTGGCGGAATTGAAAATGGTTTACTCAGGGTACCTCAGTACCCTTCCGTCACAATTTCCTCTTCGCCTTGTTCACAGCAAAATTTCTTGGTGAATAATCCGGGTTAAAATCCTTCGTTTAGAGTGGCTTACGAAGTGAACTCCTTCAATCAAAACCTGAAAATCTTTTACCCGGAAAAAGGCGTTAAAGCTTTAAAGTATCAGGATCTTGAAAACTACTCCAAAAACGGAGCAGATCAATACTTTAGAATAGCGCGACTTGTGGTACAATCACAGCCCGACGTACATTTTTGTAATCGGATAGCGGGAAAGCTTTGGGATTCTTGTGAATTACATTGATAGTGCGGTTTGTTTTTTCAATGAAATTGTGTGCAACTGTCAGGTCCCATTGTTCAACGATGTAGTCAATATTTTTCCAGTAATCAGATTTTGCTTTGTGTGACCAGAAGATCTGATTCATACCAAGGACTACTTATTTGAATAACGCTGATGGGTCTCTCGAACAACATCATCGTGTAACATCTTGCCATCACTTTCCAAAGAATAAAGAGCTTCGTCAATCATCTCTTTTTGATTTTTCGTTA
>JAWLEH010000050.1:0-15776 GCA_041686215.1 Balneolaceae bacterium
TTGTTGTCAATATCTGAGCGATTGGACTTATCTCTGTTTCTATTCAATGTGTCAGAAAATGTCAACTGCCGGAAACCAACGGCATCAGATCCCTCTTTAGGTTTTTTGCTCTCCGACCGATAACCCTATTGAACTTAATATAAATAGTACTGTGTATACCCGTCATCAACCAGGCAGTAAATTAAATTAATCGTTGGTTTAGCAAAAGCCTAAAGAAGGTTTTCTGTCTTGTAGATTAATTTTAGTAGGATATTTAACAAGTTGAGCAGAGTAAGATCCAGTTTGCATGGGTAAAGTTAACGCGAAACAACATATCGGAAATTTACTTCTCAGCAGAGGCGTCATCAGTGAAGAACAGCTGCGCCTGGCGGTGAAAATACTTGAAGAAGAGCCCGAAAATTCCACCCGTCGTCTTGGCCAGATTCTTCACCAGGATCTCAACCTGGACCGACACGCGATCATGCGCGAAATTGCAAGTATTTACGCGTTTGATGAGATCTTTTATAATGTTGATCATCTGCTCGAAGACCAGATTGAACTGATCAAAGAGTATTTAGAGAAAATTCCGAAGGAAATTGTGGATCAGCTTGTTCACCAAAAAGCAATTCCTGTTTCGGTGAACACCACTTCGATGACAATCGCCACGCCTGATCCGTCAAATCCAGAACTCTCTACCATTATATCAAAACTCAACTACAAAGAGTTTGATATCCGCTACTGCCGCTTCGAACTTATTGAGGATATTCTCTCCAAGGTATATGAACAAAAGAATGAATTCCTGGATCTCCTTGAAGATATTGACATGGAAGATGGCAATATCAATGAGGTGGAGGAAGACGTTGACGAAGATGAAATTGATGCCGAAATCAACCAGAGCATGCTTAATTCCCTGGTGGAGGGAATGCTGGTAGAAGGTGTTCGCCGCGGAGTCAGTGATATGCACATTATTCCCAGCGGTCCAACAACTACGGATATCCGTTTCAGAACAGACGGAAAACTACAGCTTTGGTACCAGCAGAAAAATGTTAAACCGGAAGCGATCACAGCCGTGATAAAAGATAAAACCCGAAATGTGGACCGTTTTGAACGAGACAGTTCCCAGGATGGATTTATTCAGCGTGCAGTGGACAACTATAATATCCGCTACAGGGTTTCGATTATGCCGATGGTGGGGGCACAGTTTGAACGAAAGTTTGAGTCTATTGTAATCCGTATTCTGGATGACAGGGAAGTGATCACAGACCTGAATGTTCTGGGACTTCAGGAACAGGCGAAAAAGGATTTTGTAAAAGCTATTGAAAAACCCTCGGGTATCGTAATTATAACCGGGCCTACAGGGAGCGGGAAATCTACTACGTTGGTTGCAGCACTTTACTATGTAATCGATCCAACCAAAAATGTGCTCACTATTGAAGAACCCGTTGAGTACCTGATCAAGGGTGCGCGCCAGTTAAAAATTGGCAAAAATATGACCTTCGAGCAGGCCATTCGAGGAATATTACGGCACGATCCTGATATTGTTCTGGTAGGGGAGATGCGTGACCTTCAAACCGCGGAAGTGGCCATTAAAATGGCGAACACTGGTCACTTAACTTTTTCGACACTCCATACCAACGATGCACCGAGCGCAGTTTCCCGTTTGTACAAAATGGGAATAGAACCGTTCCTGATTGCCAATGCTGTAAATCTTGTGATGGCACAGCGACTTGTACGAAAACTCTGCAGCTGTAAGGAGACATACGAACCTGAATATGAAACGCTGCGCGGAATAGGATTTACGGATGAGGAAATAGGACAAACAACATTTTATAAGGCAGTTGGCTGCGAAAAGTGTTACAATACAGGTTATAAAGGCCGCGTGGCAATCATGGAGGCACTCTATTTTTCCAAAGAGGTAAAACGTATCATCCTGCAGTCAGGCGGTGAAATTGACGAAGAACTGATTAAGGAAACCGCTATAAAGAACGGCATGTTAACCCTGCGGGCTTCAGGCAGAGAGCGAATCAAAAACGGTATAACAACCGTTGAGGAAATTATGGCAATCACAGTAGACGATTAGTACATTTAAGCATGAAAGAGGAAAAACATTCAAATATTATGCAAAAGCATCTGCGGGAACTGTTAAAAGATCCTCCGCACCTGCTCAAAAACTTTCATTACGAGGATGTACTTGCATTTCTTGAACTTGGCGAAGAAATCCGTTTTGTAGAGGGAGATGTCATCATCAAAGAAGATGATTTTGTAAACTCAGCATACCTGATTGCTGAGGGCAAAGTATCCATCTGGAAAGAAAACATTCAGCTTGCCACTCTCGATAAACGAAACTTTATGGGAGAAACTTTTCTTTTCAGCAAAAACAACCGCCTGGCCAAAGTATCCTGCGAAGAAGACTGCATACTTCTGAAGTATGAGCGATATATGGCGCTAAATTATTTTCGAAAACGACCTGAGAAACTCTTCAATATATTCACTAAAAATATCATTGAGATTCAGCAGAGTAAAATTTCCACTATGAATTCTCAACTTTTCGCTTTAAAAAAACGAATTCTGGACGATAAGAAATGGTAGAAGGGTAATACCTGACAGGGTTGATCCCGATTCCGCACAGCCGGACATTGATCGTCTGCAATCAGTCATTCTTTTCTTTTAAATTTTTTGTAACAAACTGCCTGTAGATTGATCTATATAAGTAAACATTAGAATTTTTTAATAATTAAAGCTGCTTTCATGGTAGAAACGGAAACATCAACGGTATCACTTGCTCCAATCAGAGAAATAGCGGGGGATATTTTCGAGCGGATGCCTGATTCCTACAGGGGGCTTGATTATCACAAGGAGCTTGGAAAGCAAATCCGGCAGCTTGATGATAATCAGCGCAATCACCTGATGAATTCACTTCATTCGTTTCTGCTACATATGAGAACAAACGAGGCTTCTGATATTGATCTCGGCGGCGGCGGGTGCGATGGGAAAATATGGTACCGGGTATTTGGTAATAAATCTCCGCTTAAACTGCCAGAATCACTTGAATACAAAGAGACCGATCTCTTGATTCACAGTATAATCACGGAAGAGCAGCGTACTAAACTCCTGGAAGATCGAAACCTCGATTTTTCTTACTCACTGCCAACAAGCAACGGAGAGAAAGCTCAGCGTTTTCGTGCCAACGCTTATTTTGATCTTGAGCACCTGGCGCTGAACATGCGAAAAATTGATGAGGAGATCCGGCCATTTAAATCGCTTGGCGTTCATCCTGAGGTTGCTAAAGCACTCAGCCTCAAATATTTCAAGTACGGGCTTACACTTGTTACAGGTATCACAGGATCGGGTAAATCGAGCACCCTCGACACCATTATTGATGCAAATAACCGCACGGTTGATTCGCATATTGTGATCATTGCCTCACCGGTTGAACTGATTCACAAACCAAAGCGGTCGGTGGTTCGCCACAGGGAAGTAGGGCGGGATGTAACCTCATTTAAAAACGGTGCGATCCAGGCTCTGCGGCAGGATCCCGATGTTATTGTGATCGGTGAGCTCCGCGATCCGGAAACCATCATGACCACCCTGGAGATCACCGATTCGGGCCATAAAACGTTTGGCACGCTCCATACCTCGTCAGCCATGGAAAGTATCGAGCGTATTTTGGGGGAAGTTCCAACGGAAGAACAAAACCGTGTACGTTCCCGCCTTGCCGATGTATTAACCTGTGTGATCAGCCAGAAACTGATCCCCAGCCTGGATGGCAAACGAGTGCTGGCTAAAGAGGTCCTTCTTGTAACACCATCCGTTCGTGCAGCCATCCGCAATGACAACGTAAATGAAATTTACCAGATGCTTGCTGAAGGCAGCGAAATGGGGATGATAACCATGGAACAAGACCTTAAACGGCTGTTTGACGAAAGTAAAATCTCAAAAGACGAAGCGATTAATAACGCCAATAACAAGAAGAGACTATATCAGCTTCTTAACGACTTGGATTACTAAGCTATGTTTAAACCAAAAGAATATATCGGCATCAGCCTGGAAGGGGATTCCCTGAAAGTTGCCCGTGTGGTATCTGAAAAAAATAAACTTCGCGTGGTTCGTGTGGATCAGCTAACGCTGGTCAACCCAATTAAGCAGAGTAGTTCTGCGGTAAAAAAGGTACAGCAGAAAGAGGAGGTTTTTGAAGAGGAAGAGCTTGATGCAGATCTCATATTTGGCCTCGATGATGAATCGAGTTCAGATCCCGCTCCAACAGAAGATAATAATAAGTCATCCGCTTCAGATGGCGATGACATTTTTAGTGAAATCGACCTGGGCTCCCTGGACAGTGATGATTTTGATGAAACTGCCTCGGATGATATGATGGCGGAAAGTGACGACGAGTCGCTTTCAAACGAAAAACTCGTGTATGATTACCTCTCAACTATTGAATCAGACCGAAAGCACATTGCGGTAAATATCCCGGCAGGAGAGACCATTTTCCAGTTTCTCACGGATATGAATTATTCTGAGGTAAAAAAGAGAGAACTGCACGATATTATCGAAGATAAGCTCTTCTCCCTTTACAATCGCAAACCTGATGAAAAACTTTACGATTTCCAGATTCGCGATGACGGGACACTCATCATCGGTTCGCTTGAAAATGAATCACATGCGCTATCGCTGGTATTCGAAGCCGGCCAGCGATACAAAGATAAATACCTGATTGGGGAAGTAACTCCCGATGAATCCGTGATGATGGGGCTGTACCGCGATCACTACGAGATGGATTCTGAAATTGTGACCGCTCTGCTACAGGTGGGCAAAACCAGGAGCCGGCTGGTATTTATGAGAGGAGATATGCTGCTCCAGGTATCACCGATTATTAATGAAGGGTTTGATAATAAAAACTACCTGAACACCATATTTTCTAAAATTCTTTTCCAGATTGATACGGGAGAAGTTCCCGCCCTCGATCAGCTGATTATATTCAATAATGGAAAAGGAGCCCCTGTGCTCGATTTTTTCAGAGAGAGTTTCAGCGAACTCAGGGTAGAAGAATTTACCCTTGATGAGGAGAAGATTGTATATGGCGAATCACTCAGGGAAATCATACCATTCTATTCTACCGCGATCGGCCTGGCGTCAATTGCTGCCAAAGCAGACATCACGAAGAAAATCAATCTGTCGTTTCTGCCATCGTACGTGATAGATCAGCAAAAGATCTTTCGACTTCAGTGGCACGGAATTCTGCTTCTGCTTTTGATTGGGCTGAGTCCGCTGCTTCTTAACTATTTTTACCAGCAAAACCAGTCTCAGATCGAGAGTCTTGACCAGGAATCTGTTCGCCTGACACGAATGATTACCGATGTGGAGCCGATGGTAGATCGCTCGGAAGAACTTACACAGGAATTGAGCACTATCCAGGAACAACTCACGCTTTTGTCTGACCTGAATGAGGATAATATCAAGTGGACCGTAACCATGGACCGCTTTAATCAGGCCGTACAAAATACCGGAAACATGTGGATAACATCTTTCCGCCAAAACGATGATGTACTGATGGTAGACGGATTTTCACTCATTCAAAGCCGCATACCCGATCTTGCCAACCAGTTTGAAACAGTTACACTACTAAATGTGAGAAAACAGGAGATACGAGAACGTGAGATCTACTCCTTTTCGATGATGATCCGGGATGTTGTTGATGACCGGTCTCTCTTTACCCCATTTCGTGACCCTGCTTTAACCCAAGCTTCAACACCTTAAATTATGTCATACGCATTACGAAATACATTAATTTTGCTGGTGGCCCTTTTGATTATCGGGGCAAGCGGGTACCTGTTTATCCGTTTTTATCAGCAGCCAAAGATCGAAGCGCTGCAAGAAGAAATAGAGGAGAAGCAGGAAGATTACGATCAAAAACGGTCAATAGCTGATCAGCTTCCTGAACTTGAAACTCGCTACGAAGAATCAACTGAGTTTATAGACAATTACGATAAAACTCTGTTTAGGTCTAACAATCCAGATGCGGTGTATCGGTTTCTATCCATACTGGCATCCACTGACCCGATTGAGTTCGACTATGTTTTCTCAGACTCCACGAGTACCGACCGATACGGTATCGTAACTTCCCAGCTTGCCGGGCGAGGGCCATACAGGGCTGTGCTAAACTTTTTAACCCGTATTGAAAACAGCGAACCGGTCCAAAAAATTGAGGAACTTGTCGTATCACCTGTCAGTGAGTCTGGTGAGTATAGTTTCGTGACGTTTACGTTTCGGCTTTCCAGCTACTACGACCGAATAAACTTTTTTGATGCTGCGAATACGCCCGGTGTATCCGAACGGATATCCCTTGCATCACATAATCCTTTCTTTCCGCTCATACGAAATATTGAACCCAACACAGACGATATGATAAACGTGGAGGAGAGCCAGATTGTGGGTATAGGAAACGGGATAGTATACCTGCTGGACCAAGGCGGAGTACTGCAAACACTACGGGAAGGAGACAGGGTATACCTTGGGCTTCTCGAAACAATTAATATAAATGAAGGCTATGCTAATTTTCGCCTGAACAAAGGCGGAATTATTGAATCTGTATCGCTGGAGGTAGAACGATGAACATCCAATCTATTATGATAAAATCAACTATAGTTTCAATTGTCATTCTTTTCGGGATCACCGTGACAGCAATGTCTCAGGCACCGGATCAAATTCCAAGGGATTATACAAATCCTGAAGAGATGATTTCTTTCGACCGCAATACTCCGTTTGAAGATGCGATTGAAGTGCTCACCAATTATGCACAGCAGTTTGATAACCGCTTTATAATTGATCGCACAAATACCTCTGGCGCCATTGGTGTGTCTCTGCCGGCAATGCACTGGAAAGATGCGCTTAACTACATTATGAGGGTTCAAAACCTTGTAGCTATCGAGTCAGATGATATCATTGAAATTGTGTCGCGCGAAGAGGCAGAAAAACAATCTGAGGACTCCGATACGGAGGTTTCAGCTTCTGGTGAAAACGGGCTCGATCTGGATGGAGTTACAATCGGAACAGGAACCCGTGAAGTTCGTATTAATGCCACGTTCTTCGAAGGCAATAAGCGTGCCCTCCAGGAGATTGGTGTGGACTGGTCTACACTTACATCAAATGCTCCCGAAAACCTGCAGGACTTTATCGGGGACGATGGCGATGAAAGTATCCCGGATTCAGAATTTGGCGGTCAGTTTGTATCCGTCAATTCCCGTGCTGCACAGAATGTCTCACAAAACGTCTTTAATTCGATTGTTAATTTTGGTGACGTTGGAGGCGGGATTGAAGTCCAGGCCCTTTTCAGTGCGTTTGAAGCAGATAACCTGGGTGAAATCCTTGCCACTCCAAGTGTTAAAGTAATGAATGGGGAAGAGGGTAGAATCCAGGTGGGACAGGATTTCTCCATTAAACAGCGGGATTTTGCCGGAAATGTTACAGACCAGTTTTTTAGTACCGGTACCATTTTGCTGGTAAGACCGCAAATCGTAGAAGTTGGCGACACAACCCTGATTTATCTGGATCTTGAAGCTGAACGGTCTTCGGCTCAACCTGACCCGGTGAGTACCGTAATCAACAAACAACAGGCAAACACTCACGCGTTGATGCTGGACGGCGAGAGCACCGTGATTGCAGGTCTTTATCGAACAGAAAAGACGGAGGTTCGGCGGGGAATCCCGGTTTTAAAAGATTTGCCGGGATGGTTTTTCGGTTTAAAATACCTGTTTGGTTTTAACTCAACAGACGTACAGGAATCTGAACTGGTCGTATTGCTACAGGCAGAATTAGAAGAAACCATTGATACCCGCCTTCAAAAATCATTCAGAAGTAAATCAGACCTGCTTTCACAGGCGAAAGAGCGACACCGCAACGACATGCAGTACATCAGTGATGAATCACCTGCTTCCCCGGCGGGCTCAGAATATCCGCCTATCAAGCCTTCGCAACCGGATATTGCGCTCAATGGAGACCTTGATTCGGATGTTGAAGAGATTGAAGGAAATACTACAGAACAAGATCAAACCAGCATGCGTCGGGAACCGGTGGAAAAAAAGGAGGTTGATCTCAAGACAATCCGTCCGGAATCGTCCTATGCTGGAATGAAACAAAAGCCTTTGCAGCAAAAAGACTTATCAGGATATGACGGAGTATATAAAGAGATGGAGATGCACAATGTTAATGGCAGTCATGAAGATTATGAATTCTATGTAATCGGAGGTTCATTTAAAGTTCGCAGAAATGCCGACAGGCTCTACAACTCTTTTAAACAGGAAGGCCTGGACACACATATGCTCTATAATCCTGTTACCGGCTTCTTTTTTGTAGCTTATCAGGGATTTGAAACTGTAGATGACTCCCTGGAATACCTTAAAGATATACAGGCAAACCGACAGTCTGAGGCATGGCTCTCCCGACTGATACGGAAGGAAAAGAGACTGGACTTAAATGGGGAGTAAGGGAGAGTTTAAACAGCATTTGTTTGGGGATTTCTAAATGGCAATCCGAATGTGATATTGAACCCAACGGGGTGGAGGTTAAAATCAGGGAGCAGGGGCTTCCTGTTTTACGGCTGAACTTTGCTGTTTTAAAAAGCGAATAGAAATTTCATTGAATAGTTCAGGTTTTTCGATGTTACAGACATGGCCACAGTCCTCAATAACCTGTAATTCACTTCGCTCAAAATCCTGTATCATCTTTCGAACAGGAGGAAGAAACATATGATCTTCGTTGCCCATAACGTACAACGTCGGGTTTTGCATCTCCTTCTCTTTAAAGTATCGCAGCAGGGGATTTACATCATAGGTAAGCCTGAACCATTTCAGAAACTCTTTCTTCGCCAGGTTTTTGGCCTCACCGATGAACAGACTGCGCGACTCCTGGTGGTTTTTCTTCGGCATAATAATCCATGCAAAAAGTTTATAGAGCCACATAAACGGCACCACTTTTTTGAAAGTATGGCCAAGCCACACAAGAACTCGTGAGCGCACATTCATCCGTGTTATTGCACCACACATTACGGCAGACTGAACAACGTCCGGTTTTATTTCTGCAATTGTTCGAATAATGATCGTTCCAAGAGATACACCCACGAAGTGTGCCCTGTGAATCTCATTCTGTTTCAAAACTTCAAGAACATCGCGGCTCACGGTTTTAAAGGTGTATTTCTCTTTATAATAAGTTTTCATTGTGCTCATCTCTTTAGATTTACCGTGACCGCGTAAATCTACTAAAAGCACATTGAACTCTTCCTGATACGCCCGTACCTGTTTAAACCAAATCGAAGATGACCCGCCGGCACCATGAATAAAGACCACCCAGTCCCGGGAAGGATCTTTGATAAATTTTTTATAGTAGAGCATTGATTATTTTAATCCGTGTTCATTCAGTAAATCTTCAGAACACTTAAATACGGATAATTGGTTCTGTTATTTAGATGATCAAACATATTCGGCATTCAAACGATTTCCGTTATTGTGGATAGAAATCTTCGTAACAAACTACAATAATTACTGTAACTGATAGTTTCTGTTTCGAAGAAGTTCAAAATAAATAAACCACTTACTTCATAAAAATAGGTTTGAACCTTTTTAACGCCCGGCTGCTTACTGTCGATAAAACTCTTTTCGGCAATAGCGCCAAATCCTTGCTATCTTCGCAACCATGAAATCGATTGCAGCATTTGCAAAACTATCGGCAGTAGTTCTGGTCACATTTGGTTGTTATGCTTTTTTTATAATTGGCTGTGGAGTTTTAAAACTTCTTGGTGTATCTCATGGAAAGTGGCGTAACATCTGCCTGATGTCCTGGGGAAAACTCGCTTCGGCATCACTTTCAATCAAAGTAGCTACAAAAGGGCCCGTACCTGAACCACCATTCTTTCTTGTAAGTAATCATCTTAGCTATGTGGATATCATTGTGCTGTTCAGCCGTCTTAAGACAACATTTGTATCAAAAAAAGAAGTAGCTGAATGGCCTGTAATAGGTTTTATTGCAAAATCTATTGGAATTGTATTCATAGATCGCACGAACAGAAAAGATTTAAAACGCGTTAACCAGGAGATTTCAAACGCTGTAAGTGCCCATATGGGACTAACTCTATTCCCCGAAGGAACCACAAGCCCCGGCAAAGATATATTACGATTCAGGCCATCTTTACTGAAGTACCCTGCTCAATCGGAACTTGGAGCTCATTACTGTACGCTGCACTATGAAACAGGGCACACCCAGGAAAAAGACGACGCCTATATTTCAGTTTGTTGGTGGGATGATTCAGAGTTGGGATCACACCTCTGGAACCTCGCAAAAAAAACAAACATCCACGCGACGATATCATTTGGTGATAAAGCTATCCATGAAAATGACAGAAAAATCTTATCTGAAAAACTGCATAAAGAAGCCTCCGGAATATTCAGCCCCGTTTGCAAAAAAACGGATCTCGAGTTTGAACCGATTCAGTTATAAACGTTTCGACCTGTCATGAGCCGTACCTCTACACGCATTCTGATTATACTTTCCGCACTCTACCTGTTGTCTTTTTCCATACAAATCTTTTTCCCGGTGGAGGAGAAACCGTATAAAGGACAATCTCAATACAGGTTGAACTGGAATGACTACGAGATCGCATTTGATTTCCTCGAGTATGGAAATGACAAAAAAGGGATACCGATTGTTCTTACACCGGATCCATTTCATGAACCCGGAATGTTTGAGCTATTCATTGAGCAGTTGTCGCAAGAATACCGTGTGTTGGTTCCTCTGTTTCCATCGACAGATTCGGATGGTAATACAGTAAGTCATTCTCCGGTGTCACGAGCTGATATGACGTTGATGTTTTTAGAAGAAAATGGCATTGAAGAATTCCATCTTGCAGGACAAGGATTTGGAAATGCTGTAGCAATCGAGATGCTGAATAACATACGGGATGACCGCATAAAAAGTTATGCAATGCTTGCGGCCCTTGGCGTTCAGGAATTTCACTTTCTTGGATACCACGTTTTAAATCAGCCGATATACTCGGCTTTTTATCCGGTTAGCTGGCTGATGGAATACGGACTTCCGGTTGCACACTGGACACGTAATTTCACAATTGGCCTGGAGGGTGCACGCTACCTTAAGCAGATGGACCAGCGGCATTTTCGTGATGTCCTCAGCGATATTGAGATTCCTGTACATATTCTTCATTCAAGAGAAAACGGACAAGTTCCGGTTCAAACGGCTCAGGAACATTTCAGGTTTATTCCCCAAAGTTCACTTCATATATCTGAGGGAGATTTCAAGGCAATACACGATTTCAGCAGGGAGTGGGCAGAGAGTTATCTCGAGTTTTTAAACAACACTCAAAACGGTTCAGCCACGGCAAAAGCAGATGTTACACCTGAAAGACTTGAAGCTGCACAGGAAGGTTTTAAATTTGGCGATGTACCTCCGGTTCGTGGCTGGGGACTATTTCTTGTAATTTTGTTGCTGAGTATTGTTACACTTATTACGGAAGATCTTGGTTGTATCGGTGCCGGACTGCTTGCAGCCGGAAATGTAATTGAAATCTGGCTGGCATTTTCGGTAATCTATTTCGGAATATTAATGGCAGATGTGGGAATTTATTGGATGGGTCGAAATCTGGGACGGCCGGTCATTGAAAAAGCTCCGTTTAAATGGCTGATTACACGAAAGGATATCGACTGGACCGCCTCCCTTTTTAATTCACATGGGTTTAAAATTATAATCGGAAGCCGATTTCTGCCCGGTACACGTTTTCCAACTTATTTTTCAGCCGGTGTGCTAAAAACAAAGTTCACAACGTTTCTGCTCTATTTTATTCTGTCTATAAGCATTTGGACACCTATAGTTCTGGGAAGCAGCATATTGATCGGGCAACAGATGCTCGATTATCTCCAGATATACCAGGAGTATGCTCTTCACATATTTATTGGCCTGGTACTGGCCATCTACCTGGGCTTTAAATTTCTGTTGCCGCTTGCAACAAGAAAAGGAAGAAGAGAGATGGCTGTTCAGTTTATACGTATGAGACAAAGATTTTTTAACAGGTAAGTTAACAAACTGAACAACATACAATTACCGCTTTGATCTGAAATATTTTTTAAGTAACTGGCTGCATTCCATTTCCATTATACCCTGCATGATTTCCACACGGTGGTTCAGCTTTTGGTTCTCAGCCAGGTTAAAAACTGTACCGCACGATCCGGCCTTTTCATCCATCGCACCAAATACAATCCGTTTTATTTTAGTCCAAACAGAAGCACCGGCGCACATCATGCAGGGTTCGAGTGTTACGTACAGCGTGCATTCCGACAAATATTTTTCATGAAGAGTAGAACAGGCTGCCGAAATTGCGAGCATTTCAGCGTGGGCAGTAGGGTCACTCAGTATTTCAACCTGGTTATAGCCTTTTCCGATGATCCGATTTTCATGGACTACAACAGCGCCTACAGGTACTTCATCCTTGATATACGCTTTTTCTGCGAGTTTTAAAGCCTCGCGCATGTAATTATGATGAATTGACTTCAAATCTCCATTAAACATATGCCGGGAAAATAGTATGTTTGGTTTGATTAGGATTAAATAAACGCCGATAAGTAACGATGAATCAGAAACAGCTTACAAAACTGTATAATAAAATCCGAACCATTCCCGATTTCCCAAAACCTGGAATTCAGTTTAAAGATTTTACACCGCTTCTGGCAGACACAGAAACCCTAAAACTTACCTCAGAACTAATTGCCGAACCGTTTAAAAACGAATCCGTAGATTTTGTAGCGGGGCTGGAATCAAGAGGTTTCCTTTTCGGGCCGTTATTAGCCCAAAAGCTACATGCCGGTTTCATACCTGTACGCAAGCCAAACAAACTCCCTGCTGAGACTGTAGAAGAGGAATATGAGCTGGAATATGGCACCGACCGGCTTGAAATTCACAAAGATGCAATTAGTAAGGGAGCAAATGTGGTAATTCACGACGATCTTATTGCAACAGGAGGTACGGCAATGGCATGCGCCAGATTAATCGAAAAATTAGGTGGAAATATTACCGCATTTTCCTTTATCATGCAGATTGACTCCTTGCAGGGGTTTAAAAACCTTCAAAAAGAGTCTTATTCATGTTTTTCACTGTTAACAGTGTAACGAAACATTTTAACCGATATACTCTATATATAACTAATCACCAAAACACCATAGAAAACACAACTATTATGGCAAAACCAAAACTAACCACACTATTACTGTGTGTAGCATTATTGTTTGGCGCTGCTGCATGTGGCCCGTCACTCGTGCTTCAGGGTGTTGATTATGCTCAGCCAATTGAGAGCGTATTAGCACCAAACAGCGATGCCGAGGTACACGACCAGCGTTATGCAGTCAAATTCAATATATCACCTGTTCTGGAAGAAGAAGGGGTTTCATCGGTTGATGAGGTTCGTTTAATTCGGAATAGTGCAGGATATTACTTCCTCACTGCAGCCGGGTTTAATAATGTATATGTATTTACACCAGATGAGAGTGAGCTCTCACTTGAAACAATAATTGAAATCACAGAAGATGGTCTCCAGCAACCTGCTTTTAATCAGCGCGATGGACAGATTGAACTTGTTGATACGGCTTCAGGAGATACATTTAACCTGGATCAAAACGGAATCAGATAATAGGGAAATACTATGAAGAAAGTAATGAAACCAACTATTTCTACATTGGCAGCCCTCTTAATGATTTTTGCCGGTAGTTCAGCGATTGCTCAGCAATCCGACTACCAGATTCAGCAAGATTTCAGGGCGGAAGTAAGTTCAATTTCCGAGCAAATTGATCAGGCAACCACATCAGAAGATGTTAGTGAAATCACCAGCAGTATTGATGAACTCGAAGCAGACTTCTCAGGATACGAAGATTTGTTAAATGCTGCACTCTACCCGGATACCTTTGAAGATCACGTAGGTGGTCTGAGAGATCGACTCTCAGGTACACAAGCTAATATCGAGACAGTTGAACAACTCAACGAACGCGTTGAGGAACTTCAGGCTGAAATTGATGAGATGCGTAATGAGTTGACTCAAATGAATGAAGATTCGGATGCTCTTCGAGAGCGGATGGAACGTTCTGCTGAAAATGAACGACGACTATCAGGCCTTGTTTCTCAATATCGTCAGAACCTGGAAGAACGGGATGAATTTGTATCTGACTTCCTGGATAACCTGCTGAGCCGATATGAAGCAATGGATTCAGAAACACAATCGGAAATTGCCGAAGCAAGTGAAGGGCTCGAAGATGACCCCCTTGCATTGGTTGAAACGATTTTGTCGGAGTACATTAACCAATCTGACAGAGATTCAAATCTCGAAGCCCCAGATTTTGTGCGTATGAGGGCACAACATGCGTATTTTGATGAAGTTTGGGACCGCATAGGTGAACGAATGGCTAATGCTTACGCACCGGACAATCCTGTAGAATCAGAACAGGAGATAACAGATCTGTTGGAAGCATGGCAGGCAAGTATCGACAATAAATTGTGGAATGCTTTAAGTACAGCATTCAATCAAAACGGGATTGAATTACCTGCATTCACAAGTAATGAAGCCTTTTTTAACGCGCTTACCACATTTGTTGATGACGCAACTGAAACTGCACAAAACCAGAACGAAGAAGCAGATTACGAACTGTATGAAAGTTTTAGTGAGTACTGGAACAATACGGTTAAATCCGACTGGGGACAGCTCTTGGTAAACGGAAACGTGTTGACCCAGGAACAGATCGCAGCAGTAGATGTTCGTCTTGGCGAATGGGGCCGTTCAGCTGAACCCGTATCAAACCTGATGTTCATCCTGTTTATGATCAGTCTTGCAGTTATCATCGGTCTGATTGTACTTCTTGTAACCAAAAAATAAAGCATGATCTGTAGATCAGACAGATAACGTATCTGTAGAAGTAAATCTTAAAGCCCGCATTAACCCAGGGTTGGTTGATGCGGGCTTTTTTTATGTCCTGAAACATTGTAATAGATTGCATGTCCAGAGATCTGTATCCATTTAAATTTAAGATTGCGGTAAATAAGTAACCACTTTCATAAGTTGAATAGATTGATAACATCTATTTTCTGTCCGTAAGGACTCTTCATTTCGGGATGTAAAACGCATCCAAGATACTGCACCTCTTAACTACTTTTTAAAATAATCCGAAGTAGTTGCTTCCACTTCAAGAGGGCATAGTGAAATGGGATGGTAAAAGATGATGGCTACTGGAATGATGAGAGTAACCAAAGTCAAAGCTCATGACTAAAAAATGGTGTAAAAAAAATATGGACACAACAAGGTCAAAAATAAAGCGGGTAGAGAGGGGATAGATTCAATAGCCGATTCAGCAAAATTCCTAAGGCTACGTGCAAACCTAATAACTTTACATAATATATATTATACGTCATATTATGACAGTCCCGTCTTATGTATGGTTACATTATGAAATCCATTAGAGACTCATGCGCGTTTACCTGTATTACAGATGACAGATCCCGAACATGGTGTTTTAGTTCTCTTACTCTCGGATCACAGGCCCGCAGGAGCAGAACTATGGCTTTCAAGTTTAGTCTTTACACAACTTTGAAATGACCTAAACTATTGGTGAATGAAACGGAACAAAACATCAGAAAAGAGTTACAAGCAAAAAAGAAAACCTTGAATATGCGCCTCTCTAATCACGCTCTGTGTAATTTCATGACTCTATTTATAGTTGAAGACGATAATATACAGTCACTTATTCTTGAAATGATGGTTT
>JAWLEH010000050.1:15876-22639 GCA_041686215.1 Balneolaceae bacterium
TGAATATGCGCCTCTCTAATCACGCTCTGTGTAATTTCATGACTCTATTTATAGTTGAAGACGATAATATACAGTCACTTATTCTTGAAATGATGGTTTCGAAACTTGGCTTTGACTGTAAAGGTAAATCTGACAACGGTAAACATGCTGTCGAAGAAATTCTGCAAATAAAACCGGACATCATCTTAATGGATGTGATGCTGAAAGATACTTATGACGGCATTGATGTGGCCCGAATCATTAAATCCCACTATGATCCGGTGATCATTTATGTTTCCGGAAATTCAGACGGAATACACAAGAATCGCGCAGAGAAATATGGCTACCATGATTTTATAGCCAAACCCGTGTCGATTCATAAACTAAAACAGGCGTTTGACACCATCGGTGAAAACTAAGCACTGTTAGATTATGTAAAGCTCTTCACCTGCACATCAAACGTGCCCTCAGGCCCGGCATCGAGTCGTATTTTGTCCAGAATTGCGTCTATATTAATCGGATCATGCAGTATCATATACCCCGAATTTTTCTTTTTATTGATTGAATTCGACAAACGGGAAACATCTATCACAAGTAAAAACAAATTTTTACGCCCCTTAAATGTTTTGTTTAAATATTCCTGGAGTGTTTGTGGCAATGCACATCGTATCCCGTCTTCGCTATTGAAATCTTCAGGAGCATAGGTGCCATTTTTATTAAGACGGCTCCATTTCCGTCGGGAAACTGCGTGAAATATGAGATCTTCCTGCATAAGATATTTAAATGGTTAATCATAAGTGGTTTAATTCCCCGACCCTATGGGGCGGAAAAAGATAAAAGTCCCCTTTAAAGGGGGAAGCGATCACGACGGCTGTCGGGAGAGCTGGGGGATGACTTACTGAGTTCAGAACTATCCATTTTTTGGTTATGATGCACAATGGATCATCCCCCATTACCCCCTTCTCCCACGGGATCCCTTGCGGGGAAAGGGGGACACTCCAAAATAAGCTTTGTATCGGCCAAAAAGTTAAGGGTTCTTAGTTGATACCTCGCAGGCTCTGCCCCGAGGTAGTTCATTTATCGATTTCTGATGTTGCAACGTGCAGTATTGCGTCTCCCTTGTGCACAACAGGGTTGTTATTTAGTGCTATCACTCTGCCTTCATTCCTGTTCACAACACGGAAGCTTTCATTTCCATATGGGTCTGTAATTTTTCCCACCACCTGCCGCTTTTTAACAAAATCGCCAAGCTTTATTTTTGAGTTAAATATTCCGGCATTCTTGGCCCGAACCCAGCTGGATTTCCTGAAAATTGTAGTCTTCTCAAGAGCCTCAGGGCTGTTATTACGCATACCAAGGTGATGAAGAAATCGATATGTACCGTCTATCGCAATTTGAATACCAGGCTCATCAAACCGCATGCTTTCTCCTGTTTCGTACACAATGATCAGCTTATTCTTGCTTTTGGCTGCCTTTCTGAAAGAATTATTAATTATTCCGGAATGCAAAATGACAGGTGGAGAAAAGGCTCTTGCAAGCTCCATATTTTTTTCAATATCAAATACACAACGTATTTGAGGGTAATTTGCTCGGCTGGCACCCCCGGTGTGGAAGTCGATGCCGTAATCGATTTTGGGTATAATATCATTTAAGATGGAATAAGCTACCAATTTAGCAAGTGATCCACTTTTAGTACCCGGAAAGGAACGATTGATATCTTTACCGTCAGGCACTCCCCTTACATTTTGTATGAAACCGTAGACATTCATCAAAGGAATCGCAATGATTGTACCTGCAGTTATATCGAGTTCTCCTCCTGAAATAAGGCGACGTACAATTTCAATTCCGTTGATTTCGTCACCGTGAAGCCCACCGGAGAGCAGTACTACCGGGCCATCGGTTTTAGCCCGTATCACACGCACGGACAAATCGATACTGGTATAAGTAGGCAGTCTTGCAATGCTGATATGAACCTGTCTGTCTTCACCGGGCAGGATTTTTTCACCATTAAGCTCTAATATTTCAGGCATTACTTTTCTTGTTCTTCACGGGTTTTTTGCGGCTGTCCTGTTTTTCTACAAGCTTCTCAACGTATTCAATGATTTCCAGTGCAATATCCTTGTTTGTTGTTTTTTCAATTCCCTCAAGCCCCGGAGACGAATTCACCTCCAGAACCAACGGCCCCCGTTCTGATTGAAGCATATCAACGCCGGCAATAGATAAACCCATAACTTTTGCAGCTGTCAGAGCCATCTGTTTTTCTCTCTTACTTAATCGAATGAGCTGACCGGTTCCGCCCTGGTGCAAGTTGGAACGAAACTCCCCCTCTTTCCCCTGCCGTTTCATGGCTCCCACTACCCTGTTGCCAATTACAAATGCCCGGATATCTGCTCCTTTAGCCTCCTGGATAAATTCCTGGACAATGACACGGGCTTTCATACTATGGAAAGCATCAATGATAGATTCTGCAGCCTTTTTAGTGGGTGCCAATACAACTCCATATCCTTGCGTGCCCTCCAGAAGTTTCACAATCAACGGTGCCCCACCAACACTGCTGATAATATTTGTCACCTCTTTTGAATAGTTCGTAAACACTGTTTTGGGCATCCCTACATCCGAGCGGGCCATAACCTGCAAACTCCGGAGTTTATCTCTCGACCGAACCAGCGCCTGTGATTCTACGGCTGTAGGAACACCCATCATTTCAAATTGACGCACTACTGACGCTCCGTAGAAAGTAACGGATGCTCCGATCCGGGGAATGACGGCATCGATACCCTCAATCATTTCCCCTTTATAGTAAATACTTGGATTATCCTGTTCAATTACAATATCGCATTTCAGATGATCCAGAACAGTAACCCTGTGGCCCCTGTTCTCAATAGTTTCTACAAGCCTCCGGGTTGAATACAGACCCTTATTTCGCGAAAGTACCGCAATGTGTAATGATTTGTGTGACATTAAGTTACTGATGGTGATGTTAAATATTTCTGCGACACATCGACAAGGAAATGCTCAAGGAACTTTCGCCCAAGCAACAGGTCGTACTTCATGACTCGCCTGTCGGTTAGTGTTAGTTCAATAATTCGTTTTTTACCACAAAAAAGTGCCGTTTCTTTTATTGTATACCTCTGCTGAACGACTCCATTTGAGCTTTTCACCTTTCTTATTTTTACAAGCTTCGAAACCAGGTTCCGATCTTTGTAAGATGGATGATCGGGGTCAAAAAGAGAGAAATGAACGTACTGATCATCTCCTTTTGAAACAACCTTTATTTTATGGCAATGCAGACTTGAGGTATAGGCTCCGGTATCAACTTTTGCATCCAACTGGTCGATGGACCAGTTGGGAAAACTAATCTTCTCTACCCTACCGATAATTTTTTTCACGTGATGCGATTCTTTAATTTTGTCAACAGAAAAATAACAGCTTTTATACTCGGTTGCATTGACTATTTTTAACGGTAATGTAAGTTCGAAACAAATTTAAACTATGAGAAAACCGGCAAGCCGTCCGCAGGCCATTATTTTTGAAAACCACTGCAGGGCTAATATTCAAAGGATTGTACAAAAAGCCTCACGCATAGGCGCTGCATATACACCACATTTTAAAACGCATCAATCGGCCGTTGTTGCCAATTGGTTCAGAGATGAGGGTATTACCGGTATAACTGTCTCATCACCGGAAATGGCGATGTACTTTGCCGATCATAATTGGGACGATATTACTATTGCATTTCCGTTTTATCAGAACCAAATAGGTACTATTCGGCATCTCAGTAAAAACTGCTCGCTTCGCTTGATGGCTACGGATCCCAAAGACGTTGTACTTCTTGATTCAGAAACGGATGAAACGATCCGTATCCTGATTGAAATTGATGCCGGATATGGAAGAAGTGGTCTCACTTTAGATGATTCAGGATCGATAAATGCGATCATTCAAAAAGTTGATCAAAGTAGTCATCTTGCATTTGCGGGCTTTTATATTCACGATGGGGCCACGTACCATGTGAAGGGTCAAGAAGCTGTCAGGAACCTGATTCAGCGCGATTTGAATGCTTTCAGCAGACTGCAGACTACCTACAGTAGACGGAACCTCGACTATTGCCTGGGTGATACACCATCCTGTTCACTTTGCGATGATTTGGATCCGGCTACAGAGTTAACTCCGGGGAACCTGGTATTTTACGATCTCATGCAAATACAAGCAGGCAGCTGCACATGGGATGATATTGGATTGCTTGTTCGTGTACCGGTTGCACAGGAAAAACCGGAAACTGAACAGTGTATTATCCATGGTGGTGCTGTTCACTTTTCAAAAGATAACCTTATGCTCAATGGCGTTCAAACATACGGTCAGCCGGTAGTGCTTCACGAAAATCAAACTATCACGCCGGTTCAGGGATCACGTATTTCGGCACTTTCGCAAGAGCATGGTACCGTTGATGGACTATCTGCAATTAAAAAGGCGTATGGTGTGGAACAACTCAGAGAGATATGGGTCTGCCCTGTTCACTCCTGCCTTACAGCAAATTTGTTTGAAATGTATCATACCCCAGAAGGTGTTCCAGTGACAAAACGAATTCTTTCATGACTAAAACACTTCAGGTTTCAGAAAAATTTTCTAAATACTGGTTGCCTGTAATGGCGGGAAGCTTTGTCGCAAGTATCGCATTATTAACAGGGTATATATTTACAGATAATGCACTGCTTGAAAGCTACCTTCGTCTGGGGGCATTTGCATTCTTTGTGATCGGCTTTTTGAGTTTATTTAAATTGAATGACGGCAAGTCTACCATCACCTACGAGCTCTCTGAAGATACACACATACTTGAAATAACTTATTCCGTTCGGGGCAGAAAAACTCATTCAGAATCGATAGACTTTCGCGATGTTAAAGCAGTAAAGGTGGATCAAATGCCAAACAGATCTATTTACAACGATTTTTATAAGGCCGACCGCTCTGTACGTATTCAGAAAAAAAACATGGATGGATGGATGAATTTGAATGAGATCCACGGCCGAACGATTCCTCTTAGCCGGGAAAACGCTGAAAAAGTGATACAGTACCTGCTCCAATCAAATACAAGTGAGATTAACATACAAAATGTTACCTGACTGGAGGTAACCATCAAATGGGAACTTCCAGGGGCTCGGTTTCATCTGTAAAGGCACGTTTCCAAAATACTACTGCACCCAAAAGAAGCCCCTTAGCGATGAAAAAGGTAAATACGATCATTAAACCTATGTCCTGTAGAATGGCAATAATAAGTATGTAGATAAAGAACAGAATCATTCTGTTTTTATATTTGCGAATAGATTCTTTATCGAAGCGGGGAATCTTATCAAACGGGATGGTGCTTACCATTAGAAAGGAGAGTAAAATAACAATCGGAATGATGAAAGAGAGAAATCCGTGTTCAAATCCGGAAAACCAATCCATTCGCTTATTAAGAGAGAGATATAGGGCAGAGACCATTGCGGCCTGTACGGGAATTGGAAGGCCTTTATAAAAATCAAGAGTTTCGTATTTGGCATCCACATTAAAGCGAGCCAAGCGAATGGCCCCGCAGAGTGGCGGCAGTGCACTTAAAATTACACCGATTATGGCCAGTTCGTTAAGCACAAATGTATATAGCAGAAAACCAGGTGCAACACCAAATGAAACCACATCACTAATTGAATCCAGTTCGATACCAAATTCACTTGTAGCATTTGCAAGGCGTGCCATAAAACCGTCCAGGGCGTCAAACAGACCCGCCGTTACTATAAGCCATGCACCGAAAACAAGATTACCCTCAGCCACCATAATTATGGAAAGAAAACCGCAAAACAGATTCATCAGCGTAAAAAAGCTTGGGATAACAATCCTTGGAATCTGCTTCTTCTTTTGTTTAGCTCTCTTTTTACGAGACCGGAGTTTTTGAATCGGGTATTTCATAGACTATCGAATCCTCCCCACTACTGATTCACCCGCAACTGTTTTGTCTCCCTTTTTTACTACAATATCCACATTATCAGGAATCAGCAGATCCATACGTGAGCCAAACTTCATAATTCCGAAACGTTCGCCCGCCGTTACAATATCCCCCTCTTCCAGGTTATAAACGATGCGCCTTGCTAAAAAACCGGTTATTTGTTTGAACAGCAGTTTTGTTCCTGATGGGTGTTTGATCCCAAAATGAGCGCGTTCATTCATTTCCGAGGCGTGATCTTCCCAGGCCATCAGGTATTTTCCCGGAGAATATTTTACATATTCAATCGTACCCGAAACTGGAATCCGGTTCACGTGAACATTCAGTGGCGACAGGAAAATGCTAACCTGGGTTACCGCTTCATCCACATATTCACCTTTTACATGGCGTTGAATTAAAACAACTTTTCCATCAGCCGGCGATATGATAAGAGCTTCGTCTTGCGGAACGTCTCGATCAGGGTCTCTGAAAAAATATATTGTGAGTAAACAGAGTACTACAAGTACCGCATAAATCATCCAGGTCAGCACTGACGGCAAAAACGACGCTCCGAAACCTACTATGGCGGAAAAAGCTAATACAACACCTATGGTAGTATATCCGTCTTTTGCAATCATCAATAAGTTAGCTCCCGAAGGTTCTTAAAATATCGTTGAACGTTACAAGGATGATCAATCCGAGTAGAAAGAGAAATCCAATTTGTTGAAGACCCATTCGCACTTTAGCCGAAGGTTCTCTGCGGGTGATTCCTTCATAAAGCAAAAACATAAAGTGTCCGCCGTCGAGTGCGGGAATAGGCAGCATATTCAT
>JAWLEH010000174.1:0-3671 GCA_041686215.1 Balneolaceae bacterium
TCACTCCGTCTTCTTCCAATAAAATAGTTTCAAATATCATTTTAATTCTGACTTTAGTAGATTGTATTAGATAATTAGGATTTAATGCCATATTTGAGATGGAAAAGTTCGATCGTATTCAATTTAATCCAAATATAATGGGAGGGAAGCCAACCATCAGGGGAATGCGCGTAACCGTTGGCGCCGTAGTTGGACTTGTTGCATCCGGTTATTCAACGAAGAAGATTCGCAACCTTTATCCGTACCTGGAAGAGGAAGATATAACACAGGCCCTTCAATACGCCGCGTGGCGAGCCGATGAACTTGAGCAGCCATTGGATCCTGCATGAAGTTTTTAGTTGATATGAATTTATCTCCTGATTGGATAGATACATTTCAAGATAAAGGATTTCAGGCAGTCCACTGGTCTTCAGTTGGGGCGTTAAATGCACCTGATGAGGAGATTATGGAATATGCTTTGACGAATGAATACATAGTATTTACCCATGATCTTGATTTCGGAGATATATTAGCCGCTACCGGAGCAAAAGGTCCCAGTGTAATTCAGGTACGAACTAATAATATTGCGCCCGAGTCATTAAAAGTAGTGTTATTTAAAGCTATTCATCAATTTAAATTCCGTCTTGAAAAAGGTGCTTTAATCACTCTTGATCCGGGCAGAATGCGTGCACGAATATTGCCACTGAATATTTGAAAAACTCAATCCTCAATTCTACATCTATCTAATATAATTACGAGTGGCATTCTTGTCTTGTGACTTACGGAGCCTGGTGTGCGCTGCGATTTCCGTTGCCATTTCAAAACAGGCTGAGGCTAAGGAATTTGGTCACCAAGAGCCTCAACCTTTTTGTTGCTTTTTCACCTTTCATTTGAAAAATTCCGTCTCACCTCAAGCAGCCGTGTTAAAATCAATAAAGCCCATTTTTAAACCGTCCGCCAATGCTCTCTCTACTTTCTCCTCTACCTTTTTGGCAGTATCATTATCAACATATTCTTCTCCACACTGATCACACACCAAAGCCGGGACATCATGAACGACCACAATTTCAGCATCACTCATTTGAAAAGTTAAGACTGTCTTTCCTTTTTTCATTTCAGATGTACAATACGGACATTTCATACTATCTCCTTTTTGTTAAACTTTGATCCCATTTCTCAGTATCTGGCTTATAAACTGTAATGATCCATATACACGAGAGGTTTTGATCGGGAGCCGCAACAATATGTAAAGGTCTATCTTCATTTGTATATCCCAATAACAACATACTGCCCAATGGGGTATCCTCAGGATAACGTTTGATTATTTCTGCATGTTGCAAGGCCTCTTCTACTTCAGCTACCTTAATTTTCCTTTCAACTATTCGGATAAAAGCATGCTTTTTATATCTGATATTTCCTTCAGATGACCACTGCTTAATCTTTTCAAGTATATTCGAAGATGTCATGCAAACAATGCCTTTATTTCACTCTAAATGTACAAAAGATAATTTACTCTTACACCCATTAGTGAGATGGAGTGAGGGTTATAGTGCGTGGCTCCTGCCTTGCGTGCCGTTAAGTGCTCACTTCGTTTGCGTTGAGTGTCATGCTTCGCGTGCCGTTGAGTGCGCTGTCGCGAGTTGAGTGAAATGCTGCGCATTTCGTTGAGTGGCTATGATTGGGTTTTGAGGCAGTAAATTGCTCTCCTCAACGTGATCCGTCGGCTGACGGAGAACACTTACCATTCTGCGAAAGCCAGTGTTTTTCTGGTCCCGACATTTCGGGGGCAGAATACTTAACATCACGCATCGCGTGATACTCATACTGTGAGTACATGACAATTTATGAATGACGTGTCAGACTTCTTCTCTTAATATTGTACATTCAAAGTACAAAACTGTATAATTCGGTTAAGCGATACATGTTATAATCGTATTCCTCGTTTCTATGAGGTAATATAAAAACTCAAGGTATATGATCTCAAAAAAGAGTGTGATACAAGGACTCGAAAAACTTCCGGATCATTTTTCGATAGATGAACTTTTAGATCGGTTGCTGTTAATTGAAAAGATTGAAACCGGATTAAATCAATCAAAAAATGATGAGACTGTCAGCACGGAAAATGCACGCAAACATCTTGAAAAATGGCTCAGGTAAGATGGACAAACCAGTCACTTATTGACATAAACAATATTGCCGAATATATAGCAAAAGATTCTGAGCTGTATGCTGCAATTCAAACAGAACGGTTTTTCGTTGCTACAAAAATCCTTGAGAATCAAATCAGATCAGGCAGGATTGTGCCGGAAATTGAAGATGAAACTATTCGAGAGTTAATAGAGGGAGTCTACCGGATCATTTACCGAGTCGTTAATGAAAACCGGATTGATATCTTAACGATTCATCACAGCCGAAGGAGTATTACGAGAAATAAAACTCTGAATGCATTGACTTGAAAGTCCCAACCTGGAACGGAGACATCTCCTTGTTATTGGTGGGAGTGGAGTATGACGTGCCGTTGAGTGCGCCTTCGGCGCGTTAAGACTCGCGACGCTCGTGTTGCATTATTGTTGAGTCAGGAGGCCGGGCAGTGAGCTTTTCTCCTTAACGTGAGCCACCCTTCGCTTTAATACTCTGTGAATAAACTCCAGGGGCCTGAAAAGCTACGGATGGCAGGCGGAGCGAACACTTTAACGAGGCTGTCCAAAAAGTAAATCAGCTTATAAACCAGCTTAAATAATTTAGACATTTTATCCCTCTCTATTTAATAGAGAGGGATTTTAGGGTGAGTACGGAGAGGAAACCTAAAATATTTAAGCAGTGTTCGATGAATTTTACCTTTTTGGACAACCTCACTAAACATTCTGCGCGAGCTGAATACTCAACATTGCGCATCGCGCGATACTCAACGTCCTTTAATAGCCCCTATACAAATAATGAAGTTACTCTCCATAAAGGTGCACCACCGGCCAGTCGTGTTCATCCCATTCCATTTCGAGAATAATCAGTTTGGCGCGGCCTTCATCGGATAGATCGTAGCCGTGAGCCACAAGATAATCCGTACCGTTGAATGTGTAGGCCGAGTTGTGGCCGATACCCGCGTAATTTTCATCTCCCTGGATCACCAAAGAGCCACCGCCGTGAACCATGTTTTCACCTTCTTTATCGAGGTAGGGGCCGGTAATGTTTTTTGATCGCCCCACTACAACCTTGTAGGTGCTGTCTTCCCCGCGGCAGCAGACGTCCCAGGAGACAAAGTTGTAGTAGTAGCCGTTCTTCTTGAATATAAAGGGTGCCTCAATGGTGCTGTTCATTTCATCGCCTGCATCGCGGTCATCCAGTTTCCAGTAGCGGTGGCGGGCCGCAATGGTGTGCCAGGAATCCCGGCTGTCGTCCGTTTCAATCATATTATCCTGCAGCCGTACCAGTTTCATTCCTTTCCAAAACGATCCAAACGCCATCCACGGAGTTCCGGATTTGTCATATGTGATATTGGGATCGATCGCATTCCAGAGATCCCGGCCGGGAACGGATCGAACCACCTGGCCGTGATCGGTCCACTCAAATTCCGGGTCATCCGGATGAAGGGTGGGAGAGGAGATCACGCCAATGGCAGAGGTATTTCTTCCAAAATCGGAAACGGAGTAGTAGAGATAGTATTTCCCGTTATGATGTGTGATGTCGGGCGCCCA
>JAWLEH010000174.1:3771-5120 GCA_041686215.1 Balneolaceae bacterium
TACCGACTCTGCCAGGAGCGCCAAAAGCGGCGCACTCTGTCAGGTCGTATGCACGCCCAGTACCTAATTTCGAAATTAAATGTCCAACGTTGGAACCTTCTACATTCAGCCGTTCTGCACTGGACCTTAATCAAGGTTCACCACGGGCCAGCCATCTTCCCACTGTACTTCCAGGATGACCAGTTTCGACCGCCCTTCATCTTCGTTGTCATAAGCGTGGGCTACAAGATAGTCGGTGCCGTTAAATGTATAGACGGAATTGTGACCAACAGCAGCGTATCGGTCGTTTCCTTTTACGACAAGAGATCCTCCGCCGTGGTTTAAATTCTGTCCCTCTTTATCGTAGTAGGGACCGGTTATGGTTTCCGAACGCCCTACCACAACTTTGTAGGTGCTGTTTTCCCCGCGACAGCAGCGATCCCACGATACAAACAGATAGTAGAAATCACCTTTTTGAAAAATAAACGGCGCTTCAATGGCTCCGTTCTCCGACTGCCGATTTAAATCAAAAATGTCATCCGGGTACAGCTCATCGTAGTCCAGTTCGGGGTTTGCGGAATCCCCTGCATCGCGTTCATCCAGTTTCCAGTAGCGGTGCCGGCGGGCGATGGTGTGCCATTCTTCTCCCTCTGTTGTCATGGCAACTGTTTTCAAATCCTCTTCAAGCTGAACCAGTTTGAGCCCCATCCAGTGGGAGCCAAATGCAAGCCAGGGAGTTCCCTCTTCATCAAACGAAAGGGTTCCGTCGATCGCGTTCCAGTGATCCCGCCCGGGAACAGATTCAATCACAATCCCCTGGTCTACCCATTCAAAATCGTCGTCGGATGGATTAAGAGTTTGATTCGTTGCCAGCCCGATCGCTGAGTTATTCCGGCCGAAGGATGAAACAGAGTAGTAGAGGTAGTAGGTGCCGTTATGTGAGGATATACTTGGCGCCCAAATATGATTCTCGTATTCCGGAACAACATCTTCAGCCCATTCAGGGGGTTCATCAAAGACCGGATCAAGCCGAACCCAGTTTACCATATCACGGGAGACCCAGTTTGCAATTCCCCGCCCGGTGTGAAACATGTAGTAACGCCCGTCGTGTTCGATCATTGACGGATCGTGCACACCAATATCCAGATGGAGGTTTTGTGATTTCGGTTCTTCCTGTTGTGGAGTGGAATATCGTATGCATCCGGAGCACACAACCAGGAGCAGGATGACGGATGTCCGGGTCATTTTTAGATGATAAGTGTACAGAAAGTTGTAGCAGTGCGGTATGCTGATAGTCATTTGCAGGTGCGGGTTAGGAGTGCTGATGCAAATTGGTGTATGCTGAAATTGAGTCTAATTTAACTGCAGTG
>JAWLEH010000051.1:0-18814 GCA_041686215.1 Balneolaceae bacterium
TTGTTCGGCCATGTCGAAGTCACTTCGTGCAGAATAGGCTTTTCCGCGGGCATAGTGATGAATTCCCTTGGAATAATACAAGCCGTCACTTGGTTCGGGCTGAGCCATGATTTCTTCCCACATTCCAAAGCGGACATACGCAAACAGAGGAATTACCTTAAAATGCTCCAGAAGCGGAATTCCTGTTGCATGAATGGCTTCCTCATGCACAAGATCCGCTGTCTGGTGTGCGGCTTCGATACTGAGATCTTTTCGTCCTTCGAGTGTTGCCGTGGCCCACAAGAAATGCTGGTTGTGAGGAACGTACACCAGGGGATAGACCCCCTGCGCGTTACACTGTGCCACATAATCATTATCGGTTTCTATGGCGCGCTGGTTGGCAAGTGTTCCTTCGTGATACTCCCCAACGCGGATATAGGTATGAGACGGCATATGCACGAGATGGCCCGCTCCGGGCACAGCCAGCCTCAGATTATTGGCGCTTTCAAGGGCAAGTTCAGGTGTTTTCGAGGCTTCCGTTGCATGGATGTACAGGTGATTCACGCCGATGTGATGCGGATTTTCTTCCATGACCGACTCCATAACCTCCAGAATTTCAGGAGTCCACGGCTGTGGGTCGCCGTTCTTTGCCCAGAAATCCCATGGATGCAGATCCATCAGCGCTTCCGCATAGAGAGCCTGAGCGTGCTGATCATCCGGGTAGGAACCGGCAAGTTCTTCCATCGCTTCGGCATAGGCGATATCAAGCGGCGTACGATCTTCAGGTGGATTTTCTTCATAACGGGTTGACAATGCATCAATAAAATCCTGTTCTTTTTGGGTGCCATTAGCCTTCAATTCCTGTGCCTTTTGCAGGGCCTCCCAGGCCACCGGAATGGCGGGCTCTGTCATCGGAACATTCAGGTTCGGGCCCTGCACCAGGGCAATTCCCCACCACGGCATCGGGTGATCGGGTTCCAGCTCGGCCGCCTGCCGAAAACTTCGCTCTGCCTCCGCATGGTTGAAGGCAAAGGTGAGAATCAAGGCTTGGTTGAAAAAACGCTGAGTCAGCTCTTCGTCCGTGGAGATCTCAAAGTGAGTATCTCCCATCCCTTCCAGCAGCGGTGCGATTTGCCCTTCAAAGAGGTTGCGGTTGCTATCGGGCTGCTGTCCAAAAACAAACCCTGTAAGTCCTGTAATCAGGATTAGCGTAATAGTTGCTATTCGTTTCATAGATACTCCTGCTTTGTTTTTCTTTTAGTTGGTTACCCTGCTCTGCTCTTCTTCAGATCCTGTTGAAACATCTACGGATTTTATTTTACTGTTCCCGAAATTCCAGGTAAAAGTCAGTTGCACATTTCTCTCATTGAAATCATACCTAAATGAAGAGTCCAGATTTGCGCTCGGCAGATCTGTGATTCCATTCCAAACATTAGTCTGCAAAATGTCATTAGCAGAAAGTCGTAACATGCCCCGGCCTGACGCTATTCTTTTCTGGACACCGGCATTGAGAAACCCCAGAGGTTTCATTTCCATAATTCCCCAAACTGATTTGGACTGATAGAATCCTGAGACTTCAAATGAAAAATCGCGGGGAAGATCAATGGTATTGGTGATATTCGCCGTAAAACCATACGTATTCTGCGTGGGATTCTCATCATAGTGTGCGGTTCTGAATACCTGATAGTTACCCGACAGGTTGGTTCGTAATTCCCACCAGGCAGCAAAAAACAGAGGGAAGCTTGAGTTGATTGCATAGGACTGAAAATAACTCAGATTCTGAGTGCTAAACGTTTGCTCATTTGTAGATTCATTCAGTTCAGGCTGGAAGGGTGCAATGGCATCTTTTGTATAGCTGTATTGAAGTGAAACGATCCATTGTTTATGATTATAATCCAGTTTCAGAGCATCACTGATGGCCGGTTCGAGGTCTGAATTACCCGATAAGAATGTGTTAGGATCTACAAAGAAGACAAAAGGAGCCAGGTCATTAAATGTGGGGCGCGTGATTCTCCGGGCGTAGGAAAATCCAACGCTATTCTCATTTTGCAAATTCTTCTGAATAAACAGGCTGGGGAAAAGATATCCATCCTGCACATCCACGAGTCCGGGAGTTTCAGGTGTGCTCAAAAACCGGTCGGTATACTCAAATCGTAATCCAGTATTTATTCTCAGATCATCTGCAGGAGTCCAGTTGCCGGACAGATACACCGCTGCATTTTTTTCCGAGAGGTCGGCATCTTGAGTAAAGCTATCATTTTCCACCCAGGCATTCTGTACCAGGTCCGAAACGCTGACTTTATTTGAAAATTCAGAAAGTGATCCTTTTAAGCCTGTTTCCAGAGTAAATTTATCGGAAAGTGCCTGCCGGTAATCCAGTTTTGAAACCCGGATGTGGATCGGTGTCTCCTTGGTCACATCAATACTTTCCCTGCTCAACAGTGAGTTGTCACCTTCGATGAAGCTGTTTTTGTAAAGGGATGGGTTATCATTTTTGAAATAGAGGTAATCTAAGTCAAAATTGAGGGACCGGTTTTCGCTAAATGCGTGATCGAGGCTTAGGTTTACCAGTCCGTTTCTCCAGCGGTTGGTTTCCCGAACCGCCATTTCCGTAGTCAGGCTTGATGTAGGACTGAACCGGGCGAAATTATCCGACAAGTCGCGTGTATTCCACAGTCTCTGATATCCGGTCAACAGAAGTCCGCCTGTTGTTTTACGGCCAATCTGATATTCCATTCCTGCCCGTGCATTTTGAACACCGGTTGCCGGGTTCCGTATATTATCACTGGTTACTTCCTCTCTGAACCCATCTTTACGTAAAAATCGCTCATTGATCCAGTTCGTCTCCGTTCGGTCGTAGTGGATAGAATAATCCAGGAAAAGGGCCAGTTTACTTCCCCGGCGGCTGATGTTAACATTTCCGCCGAGCGTTTCCGCCTGATTATACCCCAGGTTGCCACCCACCATTCCGGTAGTTCCCAACTCTGTAAACTGCTTCATTTTGATGTGGATGATTCCGGCATCTCCTTCGGCTTCATACCTCGCCGGGGGAGTGGTAATCATCTCGATCTGTTCGATATTGGCGGCACTCATACCGTCCAGCATCTGTACCACAGCGTCGATAGGCAACTGAACAAACTTGTCGTTTATCATCACCCGAACGCCGGTTTTGCCACTCATGGAGATGGAGTTGCTTTGGCGGTTCACCTGGATTCCGGGAGATTTTTCCAATACCTGCAGTACAGAACTTCCGGAGGATGTTATACTTCTCTGGACATTTACCACCAGCCGGTCAATTTCCTGCTCAAACAGCGGCCGGCGGGCCGTTACATCCACTTCGTCCATCTCTTCAAGGGATGCCTGCAGGGTGATCGTCTCAAACCGGATAGGGTCCTGATCTGCTTCAAAGGGAGCAGACACATGTCGATGAAATCCAATTACTGAAACCGATAGCAGATACCGGCCCGGATCTATGTTATTCAGCTCATAAGATCCTGCATTGTCAGATACGGTCCCTTTTACTAAAGCAGAATCTGATGGCTGCAGTAAAAGTACATTTGCCCCCGGCAACGGTGATCCGTCTTCTTCGACGACTGTACCTGTTATTACGGACTGCGATCTTGCTTCCATGCTAAGGAAAAACAGGATGAAGAAAATCGCGAATAAACGGATCAACTGTTTTGCAGACATGGCTATTTTGGTTTGATATTCTGGTTGATGTGGAAAAAATTATCCGGATCGTACTTGGCTTTAACTTTCTGCAATCGCTTGTAGTTATCACCGTAGGAGGCTTCTACACGATCCTGCCCTTCTTCCATCATAAAATTGATGTAGGATCCGCCAAGTGTGTGAGGGTGCACGGCTTCCCAGTAATCCCGAGCCCAGGTTTTAATTTTATCAGCATTTTCAGGATCGGGATCTACACCCACGATCACCATCGACCATCGGGCATCCCGCTTATTCCAGGCGGTTTCATCGCTCCCAACCTCGTGTGCGGCACCATCCACCGGATAGAGGTGCATGGTTGACAGTGGAGTGGGTATAATTTTGAAGTTCAGATGTTCTTCAACTGCCTCATCGCTTATTTCACGAACAAAATCACCTTTCCAGTACCAATGAAGGCCGGATGGGAAAAGACCATCGAACATGGTTTGAAGTGCGGGATAGGGCATCTCACCTGTGAATTCAAACAGCGGTTTGGCTGCATTTCGGGCCTGCTTAAGATATTTTTCAAATTGATCCTGCGGTCCCGTGTAGCACCACATCAGGCCACATACTTTTATTCCCCTGATCTCTTCAGGAAACGGGTCTGCAGACGGAACTTCTGAGACAAGATAAAACGCATACACATCGTCCGGCATGTCAGGCAGCCAGTCGCGGTACCACTTCATGGTGGTTTCAAGCTGATCAATCGGCCAGAACATTGGTCCCGCAATTACATTTTTAACGGGATGCAGCCGGTACTCAAAGGAAGTGACGACTCCGAAGTTTCCACCGCCACCGCGGAGTGCCCAGAACAGGTCTGCATTTTCGTTTTCACTTGCGTGCACAAGACTACCGTCAGCCAGCACCACGTCAGCACTGACCAGGTTATCGATGGTAAGCCCGTATTTTCGGGTCAGGTATCCGTGCCCACCACCAAGCGTCAGTCCGCCTACACCGGTTGTTGAGACGACTCCACTCACCGTTGCCAGTCCAAATTCATGAGTGGCGGCATCAACATCACCCCAGGTGCAGCCAGCCTCAACTTTGGCAGTTTTGTTTTCGGCATCAACCCGGATGTTTTTCATAGGAGACAGATCGATCACCAGTCCGTCATCCACCAGTGCAAGGCCGGGGCCGCTGTGTCCGCCTCCGCGAATAGACACTTCGATGCCTTCCTCCCTGGCATAATTTACAGACTCAATCACATCATCTACATTTTTGCATTTCGCAATAAACGCCGGCCGCTTGTCGATCATCGCGTTGTAAATGCTTCGTTCTTCATCATAATTCACATCACTGGGACGGATGAGCTCCACATCCAGATTGTGTTTTAAATCATTGACTGCTGTTTCCATAGGTCTCTTGTTTTTTTGGTACGATTGGGTAAAAAATTCAGACGCTGACAGGGCCTTCGGACGCTGTCAGGTCTTGTGTTAAAGTCGATGGATATCTCTTTAACTGTTAATTCAATCTATTCGGGGGGAAGGCAGAAATCCATCACAAATGATTCAATATGTAGCAATTTTGATTCACTGTTGGAGAGGTTGATTAAAAAAAGACGCTTCATGGATGCCGGAAAAACATCGGCAATGCTTGAAGGTCCTTTTTATGGCTACGATTTTTAACCTGCATCCAAAGGTGAGTGATGCTCGTGCACAATTTTCCAATCTCCATCACTATTTTTAGCAAACACTAAGCTGATCTGATCGTTGACAACAGCCAGGTCTTCTCCAAACTTCAGATGAAAATCTGAATGGAAGGTTACAACGGCTACATTCCCGTGATAGACAGCAACTTTCATATCATTCGCGTCCATTTTTACAGCTTCTGTAACGCTTCCAAATACTTCCCGCTCAAAGGCTTCATTTTCCTGTGCACCATTTCGGGGAGCACCTTGTTTAAATTCAGTAAACTTTGGGCTGTACGCATGAAATGAGATTAATTTGTCTATGTTACCGGCTTTGACGCTTTCAACGATTTCGTTCCATGTTTGTAATATTTCTGCTTGTTCTTCCGGGTATTCAGCCATGATTCCATTTGTAGGTTGAGACTGTAGAGTTGTTATGCACCAACTACTAATCAGTATACATGTGAATGAGATTTTTAATAAACAATTCATAATAGTTGCTATTTAGAATGTGAATAATTGATTGGCTGAGAAATCGGTCTTCTCTTTAAAACCATTATTCTCTTGCCCGATTTATTTCAATTGTCAGAAGAAATGGCGAATCCCCAATGTTTACTGCAGTATTTTTCTTAGGGCCGCTCACCATACCATAATGGGGCGTGGCACCCATTTAAACCTGGTCTGACAAAAGATAGGTTTTACAGTATTTTACCAATTAAATCATAACTAGAATATGATTCATTTCTACTGTACGAATCGGACAATATTACGACACACCGGGTGTATCAAGGAAGTTTTGGGAGAGAGGATTAATACCCTGAGGCAATTCTGAAGGGGGGAGGGCTACTCTGTTTCTGAAGTCCCGGGCTAAATGGGCCACATCGTAAAAACCGGCTTTAAAAGAGATTTCAGCCAGACTGGCCTTTGGATTTCGCTGTATGAGTTCCATGGCATACTGAACCTGCCAGATTTTGGCATACGCCTGGGGAGAAAGTCCCACTTTTAGCTGAAACTGCCTGTTCAGAGTCCGCCTGCTCATGAAACACTGTTTTGCCAGTTTTTTTACCGAGATCAAGCCTCTTTTTTTGATGATGCTATTTACAGCGTGATAGATAGGGTCGTTTTGAAACATTGCTTTAGGCGGCAGAACTTCCTCGAAAAACTGATTTACGTGAGGATTATCAAATGATGTAATTTCATAATCCGATTCTACCTTTTCCAGGAACCGGCCTCTCGAATCGAGAATTTGGCAAATCCTGACCTGCCGGTTTAACAATTCATACATAGGGATTTTTAAAAAGTGATAGCCAACCACCGGATGCACTTTCATTGCATAACCACCACCGGTTCCTGTTTGTTTGATCTTTAACGAACTCTCGGTAAACAAACCGGAAATGTATAAGTGGTTCGGCCTTGTTACCGAGCCTTCATAGTTCAGGAATCGTGTTTCAATGTCTTTCCCGGTAACCATTGTAAATGTAAGGAAGCCAATCCGTGGAAAAACGGTTGTAAACTGCTCAGGAATTGAAAAACCTATATAGGAGTAGGTAAGCCCGTAATTACAAATTGATTTTTCTCCTGAGCCGAACTGTAACTCAGTTTTTGATCCTGGTATCGTGACGGTTTTTAAGTTCATTTTTCATGTTCATTTAGTTGGAAGGCAAAAAATAATGGTAAAAGCAATCCATAATGGGCGTCATCTCGCACTCGATGCGTGATCTTCTGTCCTTAACAAAGGCATGACATAATTGTTAATGAATTATCTTAAATAACGCCTTTTTGGACTGCTTTTGGGGGTATTTGTCAGATTTAAAAATCAAACTGAGGTTATAAAGCATTCCAAAAATCAGCTCATCATATTTTTTAAAATCAACCTACACGGCAACACTTGAAGCGTTCACACCATACTTCTCCTTAAAGCATTTGGAAAAGTAAGAGGGGCTATTGTATCCAATCTCCAGGGCAATTTCAGACAAATTGTACTTGTTCTCTTTGATTAGCGAGAGTGCTCTATTCAGGCGTATATCGCGAATAAAGGTAACCGGTGAGCGGCCGGTGATTGCGGTTACTTTCCTGTAGAGCTGCGGTCGGCTGATACCGATTTCATGGCAGAGTTTTTCTACATTGAACGCGTGATTTGAGAGATTCTCCTCAGTGATGTTAAACAGTTGGTCAATAAACTTTTCTTCGACTGATTGAATCGCTTTTAATGATGAATAACTCTTCGGTTGCTCCTCCATTGCACTTAATCTTCTGGCGATGTTCGATGCAACAATCTCCCCGTTACCGGCAATTAAGCTGAGCCAACGGGCAAGCTTTATGGATTCATCAAACAATTGATCACTCATCGTCACCGGCTGACCGCCCCCGAGCCCCATTTTAAAGGTGATGTTCCAGGAGTCATCCTCCCGGCTCTCCTTTCGTTTGATCAGCTCTTCTTGTAACTTAATTGCGCATTCCATCGCTTCATCAGCCTGCGTAAAGACGCACAGAAATTCATCAAAAGCACTGTTTTTGATCTCTCGTCCATCAAACGTCGGGATAGTTCTCTGGATCAGTTTTCTGGGTTTTTCGGGTGGTATCAGCTGGCTCAAATCCTTTGAACCTGTAGCTTTTGTAATCCCCAAAATATCAATTGCAAGTACATATCGGTAAGCTTTGTCTAAAGCGCCATCTTTCCCTACTACTATTCCATCATCGAGCTGGTGGGATTCACCCATAAATAGTTTATAAAACCCGCTCTCAACCTGTACAATCTGGCAGGCGATATTCCCGTGGGCTTCCCGGTGAACAGCTTCACAAGCCTCCTTGTCGGGCGCCTCAATAAGGCAAAAGATTGTTCCGGCTTCCTGGTTCACCCAAAACTGCAGATATTTGACACCGTATTTATCCTGTACGGATTTATCTGACATGTGGACCAGCTTTACCGCATCGATATCAATCTCTTCAACCAGGTGATAATCCATGAATAAAGGCATAATGTCAGATATAAGAGAAAAAAATGATGCTTTAAATGTAACTAAAAATTTGGAAATTCAAATTTTAACTTGTGCAAATGTAATTTTTTCATGACTGCTAAAGTAGATGCCGGTATTGGACCTTAGCCTTCAACTGTCTCCGCTTCATTTACTTCAATCCAGTAGCCGTCCGGATCCTGAAAGTAGATTTGCCGAACACCATCAGCCCGGTAGGTTAAACTGTGAGGTGTCCCCTTGGAGTCATGGAGCAATATATTCTTCGACTTCAGCCGGGAAATTACGGTATCCAGGTCTGATGTTTTCAGCGCCAGATGAATGCCGACGGTTGTTTTTATGGGTGATGTGTTCCCTTCCACAACATGCAACTCCCCATCACCAATCGAAAACCAGCGTATATAAGTCTTCTCTGTTCGATTCCTGATCTCCTCAAGCCCCACAATATCTCTGTAAAATGCAGCGCTTTCATCCAGGTTTTTCACTTTGATGGTGTAGTGGTCAAATGTCAGGTTTGGCATATGTAGTGATTTTGTAGTTACCTGGATTCAAATAAAAACAGTTATTTATGCATTTAAACTTATAAAAAAGAGCACTCTGAAAGAATGTCTGGTTTCGGCACCGTCATGTCGCATCACGGCGTGGCATGACGCCTTTTAGAATCCTGCTAACAGATAACAAAAATAGAAAATAAAATTTGAGATCACAGGTTGAGAGAGGCGAATCATTGATATCCAGGACCGCGAACCACCCGCCCCGGCATTGCCCCGGTGTGCTCGCCGTCTTTCAGTACATGTCCGCCATTTACCCATACGTGTTGAACGCCGGAGGCCAGCTGATGAGGCTCTTCAAATGTGGCGTTATCCTGAATCGTCTCCGGATCGAATACCACAACATCGGCAAAATTCCCAACCTCCAGCGCGCCTCTTTTTTCGAGTCTCAAATTCTCAGCCGGCAGGGAGGTAAGTTTCCGTATTGCTTCTTCCAAAGAGATAACCTGGTCTTCCCGTACATATTTAGCCAGCAGACGCGCAAAGGATCCGTACGCTCTCGGATGGGTACTGTAATTTAGAAAAACGCCCTCTGGCGCATATGAGCCGGCATCGGAACAAAAGCTCATCCAGGGCTGCTGTACTTTTTTGACCATATTTTCTTCAGACATAGAAAAGTACACCACCTGGATCCGGCTGTCATCTTCCACGATCAGATCAATCATAGCCTCTTCAGGTGTTTTGCTAAGCTCTTCCGACAAATCCGATAAATATTTCCCCTGATGAACTCGCAAATCAGGATTGTCGAAACCAACCATCAGTATTTTGTCAGGCGTGTGTGTAAACTCGATATCCTTCAGGATACGCTCCCGGTTATCAGAGTTTGCCAGACGCTCAATCATGGCATCGATGCCGCCGTCTCTCACCCAGTCCGGCAGCTGTACATGCAAGCCTGTTGAGCTGGCCGGGTAGTTATACATATCAGCCGTTACTGCCAGTCCCTCAGCACGGGCGTCTTCAATCATCTGAATGGCCTCGTCCATCAGATGCCAGTTATCCTCGCCGGAGGCTTTCAGGTGATACACCTCGCTTCGGACATCCGCTTCCCGCGCAATAGTAATGAGTTCATCCAGCGACGGCAGCAGATCTTCGCCTTCATCACGTATGTGGGAGGCATACATTCCGCCGTGTTCGGAAGCCACGCGGGCGAGTTCAACAAGCTCATCGGTACTGGCATAGCCGCTTGGGGCATATAGCAGAGAGGAAGAGATGCCCACAGCCCCTTCCCGCATGGCCTGCTCAGTAAGTTCTTTCATCTGATCCAGTTCCTCATCGCTTGCCGTTCTGTTTTCATATCCCATCACGTAACGGCGCAGTGTGCCATTGCCCACAAAAGATGCAACATTCGTCGAAACGCCGCGATCCTCAAGATGCTCCAGGTATTCACCAAGCGTATTCCAGGACACTTCAAACGTGATGTCTCCCTGATCATCCTGCATATCCTGTTTCATTTCCTGGTTTAGTGGACCCATTGAGGTGCCTTCACCCATGACTTCCAGTGTAACCCCCTGCGAAATATCACTCAAAGAGCGTCCGTCATGTAACAATGAAACATTTGCCCAGCTCAGCATATTGATAAAACCAGGGGCCACCGCCATCCCTTCTGCATCTGTTTTTTCCCGGGCAGTTGCTTCATCAAGATCACCCATAGCGGCAATGGTGTCCGCCTTAATGGCTATGTCTCCCACGTAGGATGGGTTGCCTGTTCCATCCAGGATCTGCCCGTTTTGAATGATCAGGTCATATTCCGGAGGGTTGCAGGCACTGAGCAATAAGATTATAAATCCGCAAAAGAGTACATGTTTCATAAGTTTTTGGTTGGTTTAGTTAAACCGGATTTTATGATTGTCCACGAAATTATACTAATGAAACAGGCATTATGCTAATCACTATGGAGTTAACTCCTACATTTTTTCATCATGAACAGGAAACCGGCAGGCGGGGAACGCACCGGGGTAAAAGGTTCGTTTATTCTGTAAGTGCAAGCTCTTTTGGGTATTAAGGCTTCTTTACTGTTTTTTTAAAAAATCGAACTCAGATTATCAGTAAAACCTTTATGAAATTAACTCTTCTACTGCTTTTCGCTATGGTCAGTTTATCAAACCAAACAGCTCAATCAAAACAGATGCTACCCTGCCCTGGCGGCAAGGATGCTTCACTTGATCAGTTCAGGTGGGAAAACCGGGTTCTTGTACTTTTTGCACCTGACCTTGACAACGAATCCTACAAATCACAAATAGAGCGGTTTTCTACGCTTGAAGAGGAGTTGGCTGACAGAGACATAGTGACCATATCTATTTTTGGAAACGACTGTTCTTTGGTCAACCGGGAGAAGATTACAGGTGAATCTGCTGCAGAAATTGCGGACAGACTTGAAGGAACAACAGAGACTTTTTCAATTTACTTGATTGGTAAAGACGGCGGCGTGAAGTTAGAAAGGAAGCAGGTGCTCCAGCCGGAGGAACTTTTCCAGGTAATTGACCGCATGCCTATGCGTCAGAGGGAGATGAGGGATGGCGGGTAACCGGGAGGGTTACGCCGTTTTTCCGATCGGAAGCGTGATCACAAATAAAGCACCGCCCATATCCGAATCCTTAATTTCGAGTTTTCCGTTATGCATTTGTGTAATGATGTCGTAACTGATACTCAGCCCAAGACCGGTTCCTTCGCCCGTTGGTTTCGTCGTGAAAAATGGTTCAAAAATTCTTTCGCGATTCTCAGGCGGTATTCCGGGTCCGTTATCTGCGATCTGAATTTTCAACTGGTTACCATGTTGCACTGATTTAACCACCACTTTTGGTTTAAAATCACCGGGGGCTTCTTTAGCATAGGACCAAACGGAATCGATAGCATTTTCAATCAGGTTTTGCAGAACCTGGCCAACTTTCTGCGCCATTAACGGAACTGTTTCAACAGAGTTATCCAGGTCTGTTGTGACGGACACATCAAGAGATTTACTTTGCACCTTTCTGCCGTGGTAGGCCAGGTCGGCATACTCCTGAATCAGTTTGTTTAAATTTGTTTCTTCAAGTTCAGCAGTTCCTCCTCTGGAGTGTTGCATCATCGATCGAACAATAGAATCAGCACGTTTACCGTGCTCCTCAATTTTTTCGGTATTGAAACTGAGGTTTGATAAAATGAAAGTAATTTCATCCGCATCGTTCGCTTTGATTGCTTCCTTTAGATCGTCAACCAGCTCACTTGAAACTTCAGCAAAATTATTAATGAAATTCAGCGGATTCTTAATTTCATGGGCAATGCCGGTTGAAAGCCGCCCAAGGGATGCCATTTTTTCCGCCTGGATCAGCCGTTTTTGAGTATTCTTGAGTTCATGATAGGCTGATTCAAGCTCCTTTGCTTTCTCCAGCTCGGCTACTTTCAGGTCATTTTCGGCTTGTAATGCTTTTGCCTGCACTTCCGCTACTTTAGATCGTGCAATAGCCGCTTCGGCTTTCAATTCTGTTTCCCTCAGATGTGCAGTTTCCCTCTCTTTCTTGAGTAGTCGGGCACGCTGGAAACGGTCTACGGCAAAAACGGCGGCACTGAAAATGACCAGGTATATTAGGAAAGCCCACCATTTCAGCCATAAGGGAGGTGATACAAAAAATGAATACTGTGCGGGCTCACCGGACGAAATATTGCTCTCGTTAATTGCCCTGACCTCAAACGTGTACTCCTTAGGTGAAAATACAGCCGGTAAGTTTGTATAGTTGATCCGTGTATCGCTTTTCAAGGGCGACCACTCATCGCTGAACCCAACCAGGCGAGTCTGATATTGAATTCCCCGCTCATTCCCAAAACTCAGAGCCGAGTATTCAAACGTAAACTGATTTCGTTCTCCCTGCACTTCTTCGGTTAATACATCTTCTATCACCACGGCAGGTGCTTCTTCATTCTGGTAGTCTTTAAGCGGGTTGTAAATGGATACACCGCTGGCCGTTCCATAGTAAACCATCCCGTTGCTGCTACTATAAACCGATCCGTAATACCAAACCTCGCTGTCCACCAGTCCATCCTGACGAGTCAATGTTTTGAGCACAGTTCCTGTTTCGGGATCTACCTCCGAAAGCCCCTGATTTGTCCCGACCCACAGCGTATTTGTTACCGGGGAGAGATCAAAACTTGTAGCGTTATTTGCAAGAAACCCTTCCTCTGTGGTTATAATATGCTTGCTTTCAAGTGTGGCTGCATCCAGCGCATACAGCCCGGCAGGTGTTCCCACCCACATTAATTCGTTCATCCAAAGCATTTTTTCGATCTGGTTTGATGGGGCTCCGTTGTCGGTTGACCACCACTGTTCAAATAGATCTGCTTTTTTTCCGGAGTCTATAACGTGCTGCAATGTCTCCAAAGAAAAGGGTTCTTTCGACCGGATAATACCTCGGTCTCGGGAGCCCAGCCAGAGATGGCCTTCGCTGTCAAATGCTGCGGAATGATAGATCACAGGAGGCAATCCGAAAGAGTCGTCCATGATGTAGAACCTGTTATTTGCCACAACGTACACTTCGTGATACCCGGGGAACCAAAGACTTTCGACTCTACCTGTTCCAGATGTATCCGCATCAACTATTAATTTTTCTGCTGCAAGTATACTGGCAGTATCGAAGTTCGATAACACACCGGGTTCACCAAAGAGGCGAATGGGATTTGTAGATATCACGCCGTTGACTGAAGAGGAGTTGCCGGCTGAAAGGCTGCTCAGCCCTCTAATGGTCCCGATCCAGATCCTACCGGAATCATCTGACTCCACTCCGTTAATCCAATTATTCTGCAATCCGTCTTCCTGGGTAATACTTTCAGACTCAAACTGATCCGTTATGCAGGCTACGCCTCCCTGGGATGTACCGGCAAACAGATTACAGGGAAAGCTGCTGTTTTGAGCGTAATGCACACTCCCTACTGATGAGCCGGGCAGAAGCGGCTGTTCCCCGGAATAAGATATCGCCGATACATTTCTGAATGCAGGGTAATTGTATCTCAGTTTAGAAACACCACCCGACTGGGCAATCCATATATTTCTCTCACGATCCTCAAATACATTAAACACAATGTTGCTGAGCAGGCCGTTGGTCTGCTCTATGATCTCTTTAGAAAATGCATCGCTGTCATCCGGTTGTAATTTAATGATGCCGGATCCCTCGCTCGAAATCCAAATATTTCCGCGGGAATCGGCCGTAATATCCGAAATACTACTTGAGAAGGTTTGATCTACTGTATCAAACTTGGGCTGGTTGCCATCATCATCCATACGCCAGACGCGTCCCTCCTGGTCGCCGCCCCAAAGCCGTCCGTCTGCATCCATAAATAAAGTATTCGTACTCAGGCTACTTCCGGAGTTATAAGAAGAAAACCGTTCGTTTTCACTATAGCGAAGTACCTTTCCCCCGGTAACCGCAACCCAGACATCGCCATCATCACTCGCTTCAACCGCCCGGACCGGGGTTTGAAAACCTTCTTCATTCAGGCCGGTTGCCACCGTGTCTGCGGTGAATGCACCCAAATTATCATATCCGTAGCGTACGATTCCAAGATTGTCTGTTCCCACCCAAAGCCTGTCCCGGCTATCAAGTGCCATTCTGTTATGGTTTACAGACCGATCCAGGAGTTCAACCCCCTCAAGTTCCGTTACAAACTTTACAGACTCGCCGGTACCATAGTCGCTGAGAGGTTTTTCAGAAGCAACAAGCCCTGCATTAGACGTTACCCATAGCCTGCCTCTGGAATCTTCGGCCATTTCCCAGACTGTTAAGTCCCGGAGGCCGGCTTCGGTTCCATAAACGTCCATTGTTGTGCTGTTGTAGCGGACCAGCCCGGAGGAGTATACTGCAAACCATACGTAGCCTGCAGTGTCCTGATAAACGTTGTGAACCTCTGCCGATGGCAGAGGGTTGATTTCACGTTCCGGCGTGTAGTGAGTGAAAGGCAGGATTTGAGCTTCTGCTGCAATAGCTGATACCATCGCAATGACCAGGCACGCTAATAATCGAATTCTCATAGGATACCTTTCACTAAATTAGTTTGACTTACTCCCTTGGCCCCACAGATCCGCCGCCACCGCCGGATAAATTATATGCCTCGAGCAAAGGTTCTGCATCATCAAATGATACGGATGCGGATAGTGGTATTCTCTCCGTGGTTAAAGAAGCTTTTCCGGGTTGAGATGCTTCAATTTGACGAAATATCTCTTCAGCATCTTCAAGTGTTTTTATGGATTTTATATCCGGCATCCCATCTGCATTGGTTGTCTCAATACGCATTGCGGCCCGAAGCTCCGCACCACCGCTCAGTTCAATTGCAGATGATTCTCCAAACGCCATCAGTGCCAGGTCAAAATCAAGTGAGCCTGATCCTCTTCCGCTCACAACATTCAGTTCTGCAGTAAGCAGTTCTGCAAGCAGGCTTTCAAGCTCCGAATCATTCCTCAAAAGTGTTAGCAGTGCTGAATACATTTTATTTTTCCCAAATTGAAACGGGGTTTCCTGGAGAAGGTCTTCAATATCGTCGAGGTATATCAGCAAATCACTCATCGGCTCTTCTGTCGGAAATTCCTCATCTATTAACCCTGCCGACAGTCCAACCTCGGAAGCGAGCCCGATTAAGAGCTGTTTGATCCAGAATATTTTCGTTTCCGTATTGGTTTGAATGGTTGGTTCAACTCCCTCGTCTCCAATAAGAGCTATAATCAATTCTTCAACTTTGGGTTCAAAACCAAAATTGATTCCGCTCACATTATCCGTACTTGTGGTAACAGAAATGTCTGAAACCGGTGTGGTTGGCAAATGAGTGTCAAACAATCCCTCGTTGAAGTCATCTGTGCTGTCCGTTTCTTCAGGAACGTCAAGAGTAAATGTCTTTTCCTCGTCGCCGGTAAATATCACAAAGGAATAGTAGCCGTCCTGTTCTGTTTTGGTATGATATTCCATACCCTCATCGTCTGTAAGCGTTACCGTTGTATTCTGTATACCCGATTCGTTCGAGTTCTGAGACTGATTGGAATTTCCATCAACATATACCGAGCCTGAGACAGAAACGTATCCTTCGCACTGATCGGCATCACCGCTTTCGCACGGAACGAAGCCACCATTCTGGCTGTCATCGTCGGTTCTGGCAAACACCATGAATGGAGAGTCCTCGGAATAGGTGTAGGATCTGGCATTGCTTCGCACATGATCAACGATTTCCTTTACTTTCGACACGCTGAAATTGGGTTGCCCATCGCTCATCATGCGAGAGGGCATTCTGTCGTTTGCCAGAACTTCATCAACGTCAAATCTTGGAACGTCGATGAGTGACCAAATAGCAACCTGGATCTCACGGTAGGTCAGGCTTGGGTCTTTTCGTTTCAGCTGATTTTTGACGGACATTAAATAGTTGACAGGCTTCCAGGTTTCACTGCCATATGTTGAATACGCTTCAACACCATTGTGCTGGTCTCCGTTAGATGCAATGGCCTTGTCCCATTCAAGGCACCATCCTTCAACAAGTCCTTCTTTTAAAAAGCCGCCGCCGGCAACATTTTTCACATCAAATGTAAAGTAGCTGTCAAATCCCGAGTTTCCGCCGCGATTTACAACAATGGATGTATTATCTGCGCCTTCAATCGATTCAAGCTCCAAATACGGAGCAAGTGATTCTTCAATATCTGTATTCAGTGACTGTTCGCATGATACAAGTGCAGATACCAGTATGAACAATAAAGTAATTGGTATGATAAGTTCTCTTTTCATAATGTCCCCTATAGCATTCAACGGTTAGTATTGACATTCGTTAGCTACATTTTTGATACGATTGGAAAAAAATATCATCCTGGTAGTTGATTCCGTAAGAAAAATTCAGCTAACGCTCTCTGATCTTAATAATGCAAGTAGAAGAGTGTATTACGGACAGGGCAATATTTACAGTTCTGAAAACATAACCAAAAACAACATTATAAAACTTTAAGATTTACTCATATTTTAATTTTTATCAAGAAAAACAACGTAAACTTTAAGTCTGCTTATATATTTTAAGGCTATGTTTATTTACATGGGTAAAATTAATCGTACTATAATGATTGATAGTAAAAATCAACAAGCTCCAGTTCTATTTTGCAGGCTGTAAAAAAACCCTGTAGGGTGTACGGATTGTTGGGGGCGTCCAAAAGGTTGCCTGCCTCGCACATTACTTAAATAATTTAGGGTTACACTCCAGGATAACCCTGTGTCCCACTCTATCTAATGGAGAGAGATTGGCTGTCTAAATTATTTAAGTTCGTTTTTATAGTGATTCAATGTTTAGGCAGCTTCGCTATGTTCTATAACCCCTTCAGGGTCTGGTTTTAAAAACTGTTTTCAGAATTACTTATCTACAGAGTTTTGCATTATTTCTCGCGCGGGCTGTGGGTTAGGGGTACTCATCAGCCGGCCCCGACAGGATACCGTTGGCGGAAAACCAACCGACAGATGGGTAATTCAAAGACTTGGTGAGATCTATAGTAAACTACTTATCCCTGATACGATAATTACCTGCGAGGTTGCACTATATGTGTAACAGAGTTGTGAAAAATCTTTCCGCCGCAGGCTGTTCTAATTGATGAGTGCTGATAATTCTTCCATTTCTTCTTTCAGGCGGGTCACATCGTAATGTTCAGTTTCGCCTGATTCATTAAACATTGATATCGCCTCACGGTAATATTGTACGGCATCTTCTATGTTTCCGCGCTCGCGATGTAACTGACCAATTGCGCCAAGTATTCGGGCACCGGAATTCTCTCCATAAATCTGGCGCTTGATCTCCAGAGCCCCTTCAAGGTGTTTCCGGGCTTCCTCAAACTTTCCCATTTCCGTTAGTAGTTTACCAAGGCCGGCCCGCGCACCGCTCACAGTATTGTGGGCCGGCCCCATCAGTTCAATCCACAGGGCCAGTGCTTCCCTGAAATATTTTTCTGCATCAACTAAATCACCCTTCTTCATTAGGCCTGTAGCCAGGTGGCCCATTCCCTCTGCAATAGCGGGATGATTATCTCCAAAAACATCCTTTCTTATCTCCAGGCTTTCCCGGTAAAGCTGTACCGCTTCAATGTGATTTTCCTGTTGAGACAGAAGTCGGGCCAGGCCGCTCAGCCCGTGAAGTTTTGAATGATGCATTTCCCCGAGAGTCTTTTCCTGTATCTCCAGGGCGCCCCTGTAGAGTGACTCAGCTTTTACAGGATTGAGCTCATAAAGCTGGTAGATATCGGCCTTGAATATCATAGTTTCTGCCACTTCAGGATGATCTTGTCCAAGCTTACTTTTTCGTATGTTAATGGCTTTGTCAAACGAATCAAGGGCTCGCTGTGGTTCTGCCAGGCTGCGATGAACTTTTCCCATTTCCATATATGCTTCCGCGGTAAGAAGATGATCTTCCCCATAATGATTTTTCCTGATTGTGAGTGCCTTCCTGCGAAGCTCCGCTGCCTCGTCTATGCCGGTTACGGGCGTCCAGGAGGCCATTTTCAACATTGAAACCGCCACTTCAGGGTGCTCTTCACCGTACTGTTCTCTCAGAATTTCAAGGGCTTTAGAGTGATACTTATAGGCTTCATCATGCTTTTCCTGGCGGGCAAGAGTCTCGGCATAATTATTCATATAGTGCGCTATTTCAGACTTGTTTTCGCCGGAATGTTTCTGCTGAATAGTAACTGCCCTTTCAAGAATTTCGCCGGCATCTTCGTACCTGCCCAAGCCTTTATATACATTTCCAATCACGTTAAACATATTGGCCTGCAGTTCGGGCTGGTTATTGAGTTGATTGGCTTCTTCAAGGCCCTGGTCAATCAGCTCCCGTGCCGTTATTTGATCACCCGGATTTGCTCGCGGATTTCCTGCTTCAAACATTCCCAGCATAAAATCGACCACCTGGGCTGATTTTTCCGCTTCCTGTTCGGCGCGTTCAAGTGCTATTTGGGTCTGATGCGAGTGCCACGATATTGTAATTAAATATCCTGCGAGGAGCACCAAAAT
>JAWLEH010000051.1:18914-20194 GCA_041686215.1 Balneolaceae bacterium
TGATTTTTCCGCTTCCTGTTCGGCGCGTTCAAGTGCTATTTGGGTCTGATGCGAGTGCCACGATATTGTAATTAAATATCCTGCGAGGAGCACCAAAATCAACAAAACTCCCGCTGTTTCAACCATATTGCGGCGTACAAACTTTTTAACCCGGTAGATCTTTGAATCTGAATGGGCTAATACGGGTTTTTTATTAAGATATCTTCTGATGTCGTCTTTTAGCTGTTCAGCAGAATCATACCTGCGGTCGAGTTCCTTTCGTATTGCTTTCATCACAACATTGCATAAATCACCGGAGAGTGTTTTTTGGAGCTGCCGTGGCTTCGTACTACGCAGGGAACTGATTTGCTCAACTTCATCAGGTGCACTGTTTCTCAGCAGTATTTTTGCAGGTGTGAACGGCTCTTTTTGACAGATCATTTGCTGGATTCCGGCCGGAGAGAGCCCATCAATCTGGTAGGGAAGTTTTCCTGAAAGTATCTCATAAAGTACAAGCCCAAGCTGATAGATATCCGAGACCGTGGTGATCGACTCACCCCGTACCTGTTCAGGGCTTGCATATGCCGGGGTGACTGGTAACAGACCCCGGTGTGTCAGAACTGCTCCGGCACCGGACAGTTCACTCTCCCTCAGCACCTTTGCAATTCCAAAATCGAGCAGTTTTACCCTGCCATCTTTTGTGACAAGGATATTAGATGGTTTCAGGTCACGATGAACCACCAGCTTTCGATGAGCATATTGCACGGCACTGCAAACATCCATAAACAGGGACAGTCTCTCATTTATCGATAATGCATGCTCGTCGCAATACTGATCCACCGGCATGCCGTTCACGTACTCCATTATGTAATAGGGCTGACCCTCCTCCGTAACCCCGCCATCCAGCAGGCGTGCAATATTATCATGATAGAGGGAAGCGAGAATTTGTCGCTCGTTTTTGAAGCGCTCCAGCTGCTGATCGGTTGCAAATGGACTGTGAAGAAGTTTTAGCGCGGCTTTTTGATCAAATTCACCATCCGCCCGCTCAGCCAGGTAAACGCTTCCCATTCCCCCATGACCCAGTTCCTCAATAATCCTGTAATTGCCAATTTTCTTCCCTTTCATTCTTTTATCCCTTGCCTCCGATACAGCCGATATTCTTATTACATCGATGGGCCGGTCCAGCGCCCCGGTCATATCATGAGCCTCAATCAGCGAAAGAACTTCCTCCAGCAATTCATGATCTCCTTTGCACGTCTTCTTGATATAGGGCACCCGTTTACTCTTTTCAAGATCAAGAG
>JAWLEH010000051.1:20294-22491 GCA_041686215.1 Balneolaceae bacterium
GTTTTATCTTGTTAATGATTTTTGAAACGATGTGATTTTTCTGCAAAGCTTGTCCAGTTCATTCAGTAGATACTGTTTATCATCCTTTGAAATCAGGCCTCTGCGATTCATCAAGATTGCAATATTTGCATTTTCAAAGGCGGAGTTCCTTGCATACTCCAAATACTGAATAAATACCTTGTTTGATCTTGAACCAGAACCTTCGGCAATATTGTTTGACATGCTCATACCGGCTCCTCTCAATTGACCTGCAAATCGATAGAGCTTTTTTCGTTCAAGTTCATCTGCAATGTCAAAAAGACGGTCAGCCAATTCAATTGCAATCTCCCAAATTTCTAAATCTTCAAATCTAAATTTAATCATAATTATATCCCTAAAAGTTTTAGTTAGGTTCTACCTATATGAACCAAAAACTAGTGACTCCTTACACTTTTATTTACCGCTACGCTCTATGCTCCATGCCCCTTGCCACTCACACCAAGCTCCCTGTTCAGCCAGGCACGAGCTACTTTCCAGTCACGGCTGACTGTAGGTTCGGAGATGCCCAGCGTATTTGCTGTTTCTTCAATAGTGAGACCGCCAAAAAACCTGCATTCTACTACTTTAGCCTGCCGTTCGTCCAGTTTCTCCAGCTTTTTCAGGGCATGATCCACCGAGATAATCTCCTCCAGGTTCATCTCCCGCTTTATGTGTTCCTCACCCAAAGTGACTTTGTGCCTGTTCCCACCGCGTTTCTGTGCCTTCTGCTTCACGGCATAATCCACCAGAATATTTCGCATGATCTGCGAGGCAATAGCAAAGAAATGATTCCGGTTTTGCCAGTCGATACGATTAAAATCAACCAGCTTCAGGTAGGCTTCATGTACGAGGGCCGTGGCGCAATAGGTGTGATCCGGCCGCTCACCAAACAGTCGGCTTTTCGCCATTTTGTGCATCTCGTTATACACAAGCGGAATCAGCTCACCCATCGCTTCATCATCGCCGCATGCATGAGCTTGCAACAGCGTTGTAATTCGGGATTCTTTCATTGTCCCATCTCCCTGTTTTTTTAAAAACACTCAAAAAAACCGTACTGCATAACCGGGCAACCTCGATAAAATGATAACAACTTCCGGTTTTTTCAGCTTTACTATTTGAGACCCGGTCTCAATACACAGTCTTTTTCATCCCTATTCATTAATAAAACAAACAAATCACACTTTTACCATTATGAGATATATTATCAGTACTCCGATCCTTTTACTTGCACTTTGTTTGATGTTTCAGGTTGATGCCTGCGCCCAGTCATCAAACCGGGCGTTAACTGCAGAAGCTGACAGTAACCAGCTCGAGTGGGCACCCTGTCCGGAGTTTATGCCGTCAAGCTGCCGTATCGCTGTCCTTCAGGGAAATCCGGCTGAGCCCAATGCCGATATCTTTTTCAAGCTGGAAGGAAATAGCTCTGTTCCAAACCACTGGCATCATTCCGCTGAGCGTATGGTTTTGGTATCAGGTGAGATGCAGGTCAATTATGAGGGGCAAAAACCTGAAACATTGACACCCGGAACGTACGCCTATGGCCCGCCTGAAGCGCCCCACACGGCTTCGTGTGAGTCGAGTGAGCCGTGTGTTCTGTTTATCGCATTTGAAGAGCCCGTGGATGCCTTTGAAGAGTAATCCATTCCTTTAGAAATGGAGTGAATAATAAAGCTGAAAAATCTATCGTGATGTACTAACCAGAGATAATCATCAAAAAAATTTTGTGAGTGCTTATCACTTTGCAGCCATTCCGGTACGTTTGAATATTGAAAAAATGAATGGTGGCGTGCCCGAACGGCGGCCGTTCTGCCATGGGATGCCTATCCCTGGGCTGGCCATAACATGGCTGGCAAAAGGATACGGAGAGATTCACCTCGCAGATCTTAAAATGGCAAAACAGTCAAAACAGAAGCTGGCTGAACTGCAGGAGATTGCAAATGAAAGAGGAGATAGAAATGTGTGATTCTACCAGGTGCTGCAAAATTATGGCAGCCTAATTACAAAGCATGCACGCAAAGCTTCTTTTTCGGATCAAGATAAACTTCTACTTGATACCTCGCGGGCTCTGCCCCGAGGTAGTTCTTTCAACCTCAATCCTCTTCAAAACCGATTCTGAAATAGTGATTACCTTATTTGGGGCATCGTGACCCAAGTCTTGAAGAGACGACCGCTTCGAAGC
>JAWLEH010000175.1:0-2131 GCA_041686215.1 Balneolaceae bacterium
CAGGCGCAGGAACGAACCGAAATTGTCCGGGAGCTTGCCGAACTGATTCCCGCGGATATCGACGAGGATGAAATGACCCGGCGCTTCGACCTTCTGATGCTTACGCTTCAGCACGAAGTCATTGACGGCGTTCTGCAGGAGAAGAAAACCAAAGAGATTGCGATGGAATTGGGCGAACATCTCTACTCAAAACGCCATATTCCTGCCATCAAAAAGGTTCTGCCTGCCGTTGAAAAAGTGATCAGTGATACCTTCTGGGAATCTCCCAAGGCAACAGGCATTGATGATATTCGCAAGCAGCTCCGCGACCTGATGCATTTGATCGAGAGGAATAGAAGGGCGCCTGTCTATACCGATTTTGAAGATGAGTTTAGTGAGGTAAAAATTGATGAGCCCAGGGCCGCTGAACCGACGATCAACAAAGACCGTTACCTGCGGAAAATCCGAAAGTTCATTGAGCAGCACGGCAATCATCTTGTCATCGAAAAGATCCGCAAAGCCAAACCGCTGACGGACAGAGATATTGAGGCACTTGAGGAGTTTCTGCTGGAGTCCGATCCGGGCATCAGCCGGGAAGAATTTCACGAGCTGATTGGCGAAGAGATGGAGCTGATTAAATTTGTAAGATCCATTTCAGGATTAGAGCGCAAAGCGGTGATTCAGCAGTTTGAGGAGTTTCTGCGGGACAAGCGGCTGAGCTCCACACAAATCCAGTTCATCGAACAGATGATTGAGTTCTACACCGAAAAAGGTCACCTGGAGGTAGCCAATCTCTACGAACCCCCATTTGACTTCATCGATCAGGATGGCATTGATGGCGTTTTCCGCGACCGGGATAATGTGATTGATCTATTGATCGAGAAAGTAGAGGAGTTGAATGAGTTGAGGGTTGGGTAATTCGTCTGTAAGTAGTTCTGAAAAGCGGCTTTGGAATCGAGTATATCAAAATTAAACTCTCAGTTCATCTATATATGCTGTCCAAAAAGAATGTCTGCCATTCACAACGCTTTAATTCAGAACCTATGTTCCGAATCACCTGATAGTAAGAATCACAAAAAAATAAAGCCTTGCAAGTCAATGATTTACAAGTCTTTATGTACCCGAGAGAGGCCGAAGCACTGCTTCGGAACAACAGCGCCTGGTCGCTTTTTAGTAAGAATCACCAATAAAAGAAAAGCCCCGCAACTAATTTAGTTACAGGGCCTTGTACCCGAGAGAGGACTTGAACCTCCACGTCCGTGAGGACATACGCACCTGAAGCGCACGCGTCTACCAATTCCGCCACTCGGGCTTTTCAATAATGATATTTGATGATTTCTCAACCAATCAAGACTGCAAAAATACAACCCTTTTCAATTTATTTGCAATCTTTTTTTATGATTTTTGATCTTCTGGGAAGAAGCATCGGTGGAGACATTATAAGATCGTAAATGTTGAGTACCCCATATCCTGAACCTTGCCTCCTCAATCCAGACGCTCAGGTCTTTAAATACCCGCCAAGAGCCAAGCCCATCGCCCCAAACTCTGGCAGGAGCACCATAAAGCGGCGCACTCTGCCAGGTCTTTTCACTTTTTCACTTCTCAGTTTTACCTCCTTCAAACGCAAACTCACGATACAACTCCCAGTGTTTCCCATTGTGTTTAAGAAGGTGGAGTCTGTCTGCCGTAAAGGATGCCTGGAAATCACGCTCTTTTAATTCCGGCCACGCTTTGTGAAACATCTTTTTGCTTAGATCACGAGTGGCGATGGTCATGTGCGGGTGAAACCGGTTCATGAGTTGCTTATCTGTGAAGTTCAGATCCTCAATGAGTACCTTTTGCAGGGCTGCATGCAGGTCAGCAATCGGTGCAGGGTTGGCTACATCAATATAGATTACCCGGGGTGGAAATGCATCAAACCCATTCAGATGAACATCAAAAGAATCTATCTTACCGGCAAATAAACGGACCCGTTTTTCAAGAAAATCTTCCTCCGATTCCGGCCGCCGAAAAGGCATCTGGAGCGTAATATGGGCCGGAATTTTGAGCGCATGTGAGGAGTCGTATCGCTCACTCATCTCTTTTTTCAGGTAATACACTTTTTCTCGAAGGTCCTGATGTGGCACAAGGGCCAAAAGATAGAGCGAGGTGG
>JAWLEH010000175.1:2231-5074 GCA_041686215.1 Balneolaceae bacterium
GCAAGTGAATTTAGGATGAGATCCGGCTGCATATCCCAGGGATCGAACACACCGTTTCCGCCGCGATTGATCCACGCCCCTCTCATACCACAGGCCAGTGCGCCGACCACATCGAACGTATTGCCCGAAATGAGCCATGTATGGTCCGCTTCGGATGCTGCTGATTTTAAAAAATGCTGATACACTACCGGCGAGGGCTTAAACATCTGTACGTCTGCAGCACTTACCACGCCATCCATGAGTTCCATCATACCGGTGCGCCCAAGAAGCGTACGCAAAGCTTCTCTGCTTCCGTTTGAAAACGCAAACACACGAAAGCCCGCCTCCCTGCAAGCCAAAACAGTATCCACAGCATCCTCAAACGGGGGAAGTCGCTCATATTGTTTCATCAGGGAATTTCTCTGAGCTGTAGAAAGCTCAATTTGATGAATGAGGCTGCAGTAATCAAGCGCCTGGCGTGTAACTACCGAAAAGTCTGCGTGTTTTTCCATCAGCCCGCGCCGGAATGAGTATTCCAGCTGTTTACTGCGCCAGGTATTCATAAATGGTTCTGCTGCGGATCCAAACATATCATGCAGCAGATGATAAACGCCCGAGGGATTAATGAGGGTACCGTACACATCAAATGCGAGAGTAGATTTCATAAGAACAGTTGTCTGATGGCTTTCTGATTAATGTACAGCCGGTAAAGTGATAATCAAAAGCTGGATTTGGGGAAATGCTTGACTGTTAGAATTGTTGATTTATATTAAGGATCATGCAATTAAACTAAACACATGTGTTTCCGTTTTACGAAAAGCTGCAAAGACGAGTTTTAACCTATTATTAGCCTCAATATGAGTGATCAAGAACATCATGACATGCGTTACCTGGAACTTCTGTCCAAACAGTTTCCGACTATACGTTCCGCATCCACTGAAATCATAAACCTGAGCGCAATCCTGGAACTTCCGAAAGGTACAGAGCACTTCGTGTCGGACATTCACGGGGAGTACGAGGCATTTTCGCACGTTCTCAGAAATGGATCAGGTTCAATTAAGCGCAGAATTGATGAGGTTTTTGAATATACGCTGGGAGAGCAGGAAAAAAAGAACCTGGCAACCCTGATCTACTACCCGGACAAAAAAATGCCTGTGATTTTGAAAGACCAGGATCATCCCAAAGAGTGGTATCGTAAAACGCTCTTCCAGTTGATTAAACTCTGCAGAATCTTTTCATCTAAATACACCCGCAGCAAGGTCAGAAAAGCCCTGCCTAAAGATTTTGACTACATTATTGAGGAGTTGCTGCACGAACAGGAGGGTATTAAAAACAGGGAGCAGTACTACAGCAGTATTATCAAAACAATTGTGGATACCGACCGTGCCGAGGCCTTCATCAAGGCACTGGCCTACCTGATCCAGCGACTGACGATTGATCATCTCCACGTGATCGGTGATGTGTACGACCGGGGCCCCGGAGCCCATATTATCATGGATGAGCTAATGAACTACCACTCGGTGGATTTCCAGTGGGGTAATCACGACATCGTTTGGATGGGGGCAGCGGCCGGCAGCAAAGCCTGCATCGCTAATGTAATTCGGGTATCGCTTCGCTATGCGAACATGGAAACGGTTGAAAACGGCTACGCAATCAGTATGCTACCGCTTGTTACGTTCGCGGTGGAAACCTATGGCGATGACCCCTGTGAACTGTTCAGGCCTAAAGAGGTAGCGGATGCTTTTACGGAGCAGGAGCAAATGATCATGGCCCGAATGCAAAAGGCAATCTCCATTATCCAGTTTAAGCTTGAGGGACAGATTATCCGGCGCCGGCCACAGTTTCAAATGAGCGATCGCCTCTTGTTAGATAAAATCAATTTCGATGACGGAACCATCCTGATTAATGGGAACTCTCACCCCATGAAAGACATGAATTTCCCGACAATTGACCCGGAACATCCCTATAAATTGTCGCCGGGTGAAGAGGCTGTAATGGAACGGCTCCGGCTATCTTTTAATAACAGCAGAAGACTTCAAAATCATGTACGCTTTCTCTATGCAAAAGGCAGCATGTATAAAGTGCAGAACAACAATCTGCTCTATCACGGCTGTATTCCCATGAAGCCCAATGGTGTATTGCGGCACTTCACTTTTGAAGAGAAAGATCACGGGCCAAAAATGTTCATGGACCGGCTCGAAAGGCTGGCCCGGCAGGGATATTTCTCCAACGACGATCCTGAGAAAAAACAGTATGGACTGGATACGATGTGGTACCTGTGGACAGGGGCACAGTCACCGCTTTTTGGCAAAGACAAAATGGCAACGTTCGAGCGCTACTTCATTCAGGATGCCTCCACACACCAGGAAGCTATGAATCCCTATTACGACTACCGAACGGATGCGGATGTGGCATCCCGGATATTGGAGGAGTTTGGTGTGGATCCCGAAAAGGGCCACATTTTGAACGGCCATGTGCCGGTGAAGGTGAAGAAAGGCGAAAGCCCGGTAAAGGCAAACGGTAAGCTGCTTGTAATTGACGGCGGATTTGCAAAAGCATACCAGCAAAAGACTGGGATTGCCGGTTACACACTGATTTACAACTCCTGGGGCTTACTACTTGCGGCTCATCAGCCATTTGAGTCAACGGAAAAAGCGATTGAAGATGAAATTGATATTCATTCCCAAACCCGTATCCTGGAGCAGCGGCATAACCGAATCCGCATTGCCGATACCGATACAGGGGAAGAGATTCGGCACGAGATTGATGATCTCAAAGCTCTTCTGAAAGCATATCGATCGGGGGCTATTAAAGAGGCGTGAATTGGTTAATTGGTGGATTCGTTGATTTGAGAATTGGGTGAA
>JAWLEH010000176.1:0-5056 GCA_041686215.1 Balneolaceae bacterium
TTTCAGTAAAACCCTAAATAAAACCAATGGAGTTACATATGAAAACAAGAAAAAACCAGCTATCCGGTGTACATGTTCGGCAATCCTTTTTTGCCATACTTTCTACAATAATGTTGTTTGTATTTATTGGCGTAAGTTGCACGAATGATCAGCCAACTAATTACGGCGAGGATTTACATTTTGATTCAGAAACGCAATCCATGAACGGTATAGCGGATAAAAAATATAATGACACCAATAAGGATATTCTTAAAGCGGTTAAAAAGGCAACTGCACGGTTTCACTCTACCACCCAGGCAGTTCGTGGCGGCTACGAAGAGGATATTCATTGTGTAGAAGCTGATGGACTTGGCGGGATGGGATATCACTGGGTGAATGGGGCGCTGGTCGATCCTGTATTTGACCCGGAAAATCCGGAAGCTTTACTCTTTGAAAAGGATAAAAACGGAAATAATAAACTCATAGGTGTAGAGTATATCGTAATTGATATCGGGCAGGAGCATCCACATTTTGGAGACCAACCTTTTGACGTTGGCGGAACACCCATAGAAGCAGATCACTATAGTCTGCACATGTGGCTATGGAAAGATAATCCAGAGGGAATGTTTACTCCATTTAATCCGAAGGTGGTTTGTTAGTTCCTTAAGTTAATTTTCCCGATCCAAAGGAATCGGATCCGATCGGAGATTAAATAAATTTAAAATCAGATATATCCCCCCATTGATTTCTCTATCGGGGGGATTCTATTCATTATGGCATGCATTTATAGAAGCTCCCGTTTCGATTATTTCGATAACGGTCATAATTTCCCTCTGAACAACGTGGGCTTTGTTGCCATCCAGATTCTTTAGAAACGAGAGATTTTCAATCTGCTGATATTTCTATCGCACAGGACGTTCGACCTACAACAAGTACACGTTCAGACGCGACGAAATTAAGTCAAAAGCGTTTTGGGGTATTTATTATAGTTCAATCCGTTCACCATCCCTGTTAGCAGATTCAAAAATTGCATCTACAACCCGCATATCATTCAGCCCTTCCTCTCCGGGCACAATCGGCGGGGTATTATTTTTCAGGGCAAGCGCATTATCATCCATTTGGCGGGCCTGCTGATGCCCCGGATCGGGCGGCAGCTCTGCACCGTCACTGGTCTCTCCTTCTACACCCGTGTACGACAGGAAGGGCTCAAGCTTATACCACCCGTCCTCGCATTCCACGTTCAGTATGTTCATATTTTTACCAAAACTTGTTTCGCATTTGGCAATCACCCCTCCCGGAAATTCAAGATCAAAATTTGTGTGTTCATCCACATCGGGATACATGTCTGTACGATCCGTACTTTGGGTGGCTGTGACCGCAATTGGTTCCATACCGGTAGAATAGCGAGCTGCATTTAACGGGTAGACTCCCATATCGTACATAGCCCCACCGCCCATCGCGGCTACGGTGCGCCAGTCTCCTTCGGGGAAGTCCCCGTTAAACCCACCTCTGGCGTTCACTTCCGTTACTTTTCCATAGGTTTCATCTTCTCCGTATTTGATAATGGTCTGGGTATTGGGTTCATGTTGCATCCTGTACCCGACGGTCAGTTGCACGCCGTTTTTTTCTGTGGCCCGGATCATCATCCGGCACTCATCAGCATTCATTGCCATCGGTTTTTCGCACCAAACGTGTTTGCCGGCATCGGCTCCAATAATCGAATATTCAGCGTGCATGTTGTTTGGCAGCACAATGTAGACGATGTCGATATCGTCATTATTGGCTATGTCGGGCATGGTTTCGTAGTTATATACATTTTGGTCGGGGATTCCGTATTGCTCCTGCCAAACCGGGATCTTTTCCGGCGAACCGGTAACGATTCCGCGGAGTTCACAATGTTCGGTTTTTTCCAGTCCGGGGGCCAGCAAATTTGTGCTGTAATTTCCCAGTCCAACCAGCGCCACTCCCAGTTTTTCTCTCTTTTTTGGATGGATGAAAGCAGGAAGTCCAAAAGACGTAACCGCCAGTGCAGACCCTGTTTTAATAAGGAAGTTTCTTCTTGAAATATTTTTGGACATGATATCAGCTTGCCTGGTTAAGATTTTTGCATATGAATCAATATGCCAAAAATTCTGAAAATTATCTTAAAAACCAGCAGGTTGCCAAATTTAGCCTTGCGGGCCACGAAATACGTGAAGGTTATCCTGCTAAACTTTTTAGCAACCTGTTCTTTACGGACAGGTAATTGCTAATAATTTTTCCATTAATCTCATTCTGTATCACCCATTTCATTCCTTCAAATACTTTTACCATTTACCCAAAAATTTTAAAATCGAATTATTCATAACTATGTTATCTTCAGAAAACGGAACGGCTAACCGAATTCATAAATTTCAAATCCCAATTTTACCTTGAGCACGGAATCAACCACTTCAGCTGCGGCGCGTACAATTGGCTTTTTCGGGGCGCTCGGTATTGGTGTGGGCGCCATGGTTGGTGGAGGTATCCTGGCCCTGGCCGGCGTCGCATTTGCGGTAAGCGGTCCCTCAGCCATCCTGGCGTTTGCACTCAACGGAGTTATTGCGCTGATCACTGCCCTCAGTTTTGCCGAGATGGCGTCAGCAAACCCGCAGTCGGGCGGCACATACACCTATGCAAAGAAAGCACTCTCACTGCAGGTAGCGTTTGGCGTGGGGTGGATTGTTTGGTTTGCATCTCTTGTGGCGGCGGTTTTGTACGCTCTCGGCTTTGGGGCATTTGCCGTGTTTGCACTCCAGCAGATACCGGCCGGCGGACTTAGCGGCATACTGGAATCCGGCTGGCTGCCGGTGATGCTCGCCCTTGCGGCCATCGGGTATTTTGCATTCAGCCTCACCCGCGGAACAGGAGACGGCGGCGCGTTCATTAATATCGGTAAACTAATTGTTTTTGCGATCCTTATCGCCGGCGGCCTGGCCGTTTTTTTTCAAACACCGTTTACTCAAATCACACAAAGCCTCGACCCGTTTTTCTCAGGCGGGTTCAGCGGAGTGATTGCAGCTATGGGTTATACATTTATCGCCCTTCAGGGGTTTGATCTGATTGGGTCTGCGGCCGGAGAGATCAAAAATCCCGAACAAACCATACCCAAAGCGATGGTGGGCACTCTTGCCGTGGGTCTCACCGTCTACCTTCCGCTACTCTTCGTGATGTCTACCGTGGGAGTTCTGCCGGGTGAATCCATTGCGGAACTGAGCAGGGATAATCCGGAAACTGTACTGGCCGTTGCCGCACAAAATTATCTTGGGGCCTTTGGTTTTTGGCTGGTTCTGCTTGCCGGTATTTTCTCAATGCTATCGGCACTCCAGGCCAATCTTTTTGCCGCATCGCGTATATCACTCCGGATGGCAAACGACCGCACGCTGAACCACCAGCTCTCTGTGATTGATGAAAAACACGGCACACCTGTAACATCTATCCTGGTAACCTGTGGAATTGTAGCCCTTCTTGTGCTGATACTGCCAGATGTTGCCGCGGCCGGTGCCGCATCCAGTTTGATCTTTTTGATTACATTTGCCCTGGCGCACGTTATCATGATTTTGATGCGAAATCGTGGATATAAAGAGAGTGAAACCTTCCGCGCCCCATACTTTCCGGCCCTCCCCATTATAGGGATGCTTGCCTGTATAGGTCTCGCATTATTCCAGGCCATTGCGGTTCCTGCCGCCGGTTTCATTTCACTCATTTGGCTCATTATTGGGTCGGTGCTGTTTGTGTCATTCTTCGTAAAAAAAGCCCAGGCAATTGAGGCCTCCGAACAGGCTCTTGATCCAAATTTACTTCGTCTCAGAGGCCTGAGCCCACTTGTACTTCTGCCCATTTCTAATCCGGCAAATGCCGAGTCGATGGTGTTTGTAGCCAATTCGCTGGCGCCGCCCGTGGTGGGCCGTGTGATGTTGCTGTCTATTGTTATACCCAGTAATGAAAATGATGATATCGACAAGCGCCTTATATCAAGCCGTGACGTTACACAATTTGCACTAAAGGCATCTTTTGATGCCGGTTTACGGCCCGATACGCTCACCACTATCGCTGAGAAGCCCTGGGAAGAGATTGAGCGCGTGGCAAAAGTTCACAACTGCCGCAGTCTTCTACTTGGCCTGAGCGATTTGAATGATATTCAGACAAATGAAAACCTGGAAAAACTGGTGAAGAATGTTAAATCCGATGTGGTTGTTTTTCGCCAACCCTATAGCGGATGGAAGGTTACCGAAGCCCGCAAAATTTTAATTCCGGTAGCGGGTCTCGATAGTAATGATCCGCTCAGAGCCCGAATTGCAGCCAGCCTGTGGCGTGCATCTCAGCCTGAAATCACGTTTATACAAATACTTCCGTCAACCACACCCGCAGAAACCTTGCGAAAAAATCACCAGCGCCTTTCGCGATTCGCAGGCCGGATTATCCCCGGAAAGACCGAAGTACGAATCATTACAAATGACGATGTAAGTGATGAACTTGTCAGTCAATCCAAACAACACGACCTGTTGATTATGGGGCTGGGCAAAGCAGGACCCCACGAAAAAGCCTTTGGCGACATAGCTCTTACACTGGCTGAAAAAACAGAAACCGCCCTGATTTTTATCAGTAAAAAATAGACCTGTCCGAACGCTCACTCTGAAAAAGCCTTTAAAACCATTTCAGGCATTCTTTCCTGACTTACGCACTTTTTTGGAGTTACATTTCGGACATTGGCTATCAATGTCTTGAGGTTTAAAAAATTGTCTCCGGGTGTCCCGGTGCTGAAATCAGGACGCCTTCTTTTACACTGTTGCTTGCAGAGCCGCCAATCATTATCATAGATATTCAAATCTTGAAATGTAATCAGCCGGCTTCCACAGATGAAAAACACAGGTGACGCCAACGGTACAGATCAGTATAAACACTCTTTCTTTGGACATCCGCGCGGCCTTGCAACACTTTTCTTTACAGAGATGTGGGAGCGTTTCAGCTACTACGGTATGCGGGCCATCCTGGTTCTTTTTATGGTTGATGCGATCAACCGCGGAGGCCTTGGCCTTGATGACCGAACGGCAACGGC
>JAWLEH010000177.1:0-5009 GCA_041686215.1 Balneolaceae bacterium
GCGGTGCCCCAGGCTGTGATTTGTGACCCCTTCAGGGTCTTATGCAAAAACGAAAATGTAGCTTGTTCACTTGTTCACGTTTATTCCAAGAAAAATGGGACAATTCATTTTACCCACACGAATCAATATAGAGCCGACTTTTTTGGTCCATTTTGCATAAATCAATAACGAATTGATTTTTTAGTTGAATCCATAATAAAAAGATTGTTCTTTTCAGTTGATGCAGGAGTAATGCCGGTTTTGTATGCCCGCATCTGCATAAGAAGAGGGTTTAAGAACAAAATCAAACTAACACAAAAAAGGAGAAGCCAATGAAAGTTTATAACCCTTCCCGTCTGCGTAATGTGGTGTTGCTGGGCCACTCCGGCTCTGGAAAAACCACGCTTTCTGAAACGATGTTGTTTGAATCAGGGACAATCCCACGACGCGGATCTGTTGAACAGAAGAATACTATTTCGGATCACCACCCGCTGGAAAATGAGAAGCAAAAATCGATCTACTCATCATTTATGAGCCTCGATTGGCGCGGCCACAAAATTAACCTGGTAGATACACCCGGTACGCCAGATTATATTGCCGAAGTTGCCGGGGCCAGCCGCATTGCTGATACCGCCTTGTTTGTGCTCAATTCCGAACACGGTGTGGAAACTTCAACCCGTGCCCTGTGGTCTAATGCGGAAGAGTTTTCTGTTCCTGCCATGATCGTGGTAAACAAGCCCGATAGTCCACAGTCTGATTTCTGGAAATCGGTTGAACAGGCCCGTGAAGAGTTTGGCAGGGAAGTTACGGTTGTACAGTTTCCATTTAGCGAAGGGGAAGATTTTCATGCGATCATAGATGTACTGCGCATGACAATGTATGAGTTTCCAGAGGAGGGAGGTAAGCCGGACAAGCTTCCGATTCCTGAATCGCAGAAAGTACGGGCGGAACGGCTTCACCAGGAGCTTGTGGAAACAATCGCTGAAAATGATGAGTTTCTGATGGATATCTACTTTGAACAGGGCGAACTGGACGAAGAGCAGATGCAGCACGGTTTACATATATCACTCGTAAACCGGCATATATTCCCGCTTTTTTGCTGTTCTGCCGAACGAAATATGGGATCCGGCCGGGTGATGGGATTTCTGGATGATGTGGTACCCAATCCTCTGCAGGCAAACCCACCTAAAACGAAAGAGGGAGAACCTTTTCCGCTGGAGAGCGAAAGTGAACCGGTGATATTTTTGTTCAAAACCCAGTCAGAATCGCACGTGGGGGATCTTAACTATTTTAAAGTATATAGTGGTTCGGTGACTCCGGGAACGGATCTGGTTAACCATTCCAACAATAACACGGTTCGGTTGGGCAATTTGTATGTAACGGAAGGGGATAAACGGCTCGAGGTTTCTGAAGTGAAAACAGGAGATATTGGTGCCGTGGTAAAGCTGAAAGATTGTGAGGTGAATGATACACTGCACCACAAAAGCCGGGATGTGGAACTGCAACCCATTACATTTCCGGAGCCTGTGATTCGAACCGCGGTCAGGCTGGTGCATGAAGGAGATGAAGATAAACTGGGCAATGCGCTGCATCAAATACAGCGGGAGGATCCCTCAATCCATATTGAATACAGCCAGGAGTTGAAGCAGGTGATTCTTCACGGACAGGGTGAAGAACATCTTGCGGTGATTAAACAGCAGCTTACGGATCGGTTTGGGGTTGAGGTAGAATTCATCACCCCAAAAATCCCATACCGGGAAACCATTACAAAATCAGCAAAGGCGCGATATCGTCACAAAAAACAGAGTGGTGGTGCGGGTCAGTTTGCCGAGGTCGAGATGCTGCTTGAACCATACCGTGAAAACATGCCGGATCCTGAAGGAATGAAAGTTAGGGAAACGGAGGTTCACGATCTTCCCTGGGGTGGTAAACTGATCTTTCAAAACTGCATTGTTGGCGGTGTAATTGATACCCGGTTTATGCCGGCAATATTGAAGGGAGTGATGGAAAAAATGCAGGAAGGGCCTGTGAGCGGCTGCCGTGTTCGGGATATTCGCGTTTCTGTGTATGACGGCGGGATGCACTCTGTAGATTCCAATGAGGCGGCATTTAAAACAGCGGGGATTATGGCTTTCAAAGAAGCCTTTATGAATGCAGCCCCGCAACTTCTTGAGCCGGTTTATGAAATTGAAGTACATGTTCCGAATGATTATACCGGTGATGTGATGAGTGACCTTGCCACCCGGCGCGGGCAGGTACAGGGAATGGACGGGGAAGGCTCCATTCAGATAATCCGCGCACAAGTGCCGCTTGAAGAGCTTGATCATTATGCCACAAAGTTGAAATCACTAACACGCGGAAGTGCCACACATACCCGGCATTTCTCACACTACGCCAAAGCACCTTCAACTATTCAGGAGCGTATTATTTCTGAAAAAAAGGAAACGGTGGAAGCGTAAATAAAACTTATAATGAACTAATACCCGGCAACTTTATCAGCTTTCATTCGTAGAGAAATCCTACAAAAGATACTGATAAATAAAGACGTCGGATCGTGCAAAATTCTCTTTCCCCAAATGACAAAGTACTGCTAAACGACGGCGACAAGTGCAAGCTGGTTGAACTGAGTGACGTGCGATATTTTGAAACCTATGGGAACTACTGCAAAACATATTACCGGGGAGGGACACTTCTTATTAACCGCACGCTGAACTACCTGGAAAACCGCCTGCCCGGGCGTGATTTTTTCCGTGCCAACCGGCAATTTATTGTAAACCTCTCCCATGTGAAGGAACTCGTGAAAACAAATGGAGGGCAGTTCAAGCTGGTCCTATCCTGCGGGAAAGAAGTAGAGGTATCCCGCAGACGATCATTACAGTTCGAGCAAGAGCATTGTCTTTAAAAATCGGGCTTTGAGAATTATCGGCTACTTTTAGAAGTTCCTCTTATTCTTGTCATAATTCCGGTCAAGGGACTACGGGAACCATTACCGGCAGATTACGTTTTGTCTCATCCTCTTACAATTTCGTTTGTGCACTCCCCTCATGGTTTTGTTAATACTTTTATATTGCATTAAAACAAGAAAAGGGCCCCTGCAGAAGATACAGGCACCCTTTTGTAGTCACTGACCGTGTGACAGTTCTTAAGAAAACGGCTCTTCCGACTGGCCATTTCTGTCGAAATATTCAATCCGGAGTTCACCGTCTTTCAATAGCATTACCTCATATTGGATGGAATCTTTTTGAAAATTGGTAATGGTTCGCTTATTCCCGACCATGGTCCAGCCACTGTTCTCCCCGGTGGCCAAATTGACAAGAATTTTATGAGGCAGTATAATATTTCTCTGGATAACGGTTGCCTTGACAAGGTTTCCATTTTTCCCGTTGTACTCTGCATACAGCTCCTCATTTTTGGTTTTGCCTTCAATCACATAGGTTTCAACTGAACCGTTTAGCCGGATATTACTGAGATCAGCTTTTTTGAATGGCTTTTCAGACTGGAGGCAGCGTATGTTCTGGAAGCAGTAGAGGTTATCTTCCTGAATACTCAGGCTCGATCTCTGTTTCGTGAAATCGCTTTCAGGAGGAGCTTGAGAAAAGGTTGCAGGGACATACATCATAACGATGGCAATAGTGGTTAAAAGCATGTTTTTGGATAGCATAATTCAAGGGATTTAAGTGAAAGTTCAGGGTAGAATACGCTGCATTTTGTACCCCTGTTACAGAATGCGCGCCATTATTATTTAAGTGGTGATATTCAATTCTGACCGGTCTATTGTTAGGGATGAATGGAGATTTTGAACAAAAGATTTTATGAACCGCAAAAATCGGGTTTTAAAGGGTGCATGGAATGCTTAGACTTTGGAAGGATTATCGGTATTAGAGGAATGAGTAAACAGCTAAAAACAGAATTATGAATCGTGATTATCAACGTATTGAAAATGCCATCAGCTATCTTGTTGAGAACGCGTCGCATCAGCCTTCACTGAAAGATGTTGCATCATCCGCAGATTTAAGCCCCCACCATTTTCAGCGAATATTTACCGAGTGGGCGGGCGTGAGTCCCAAAACATTTTTGCGGTATTTGACTCTTCAATCTTCAAAAAAAGCATTGACAAACGAGGCAACTCTGTTTGATGCTGCTAATGAAGCCAGCCTCTCCGGAACCGGGCGACTTCACGATCATTTTGTTACAATAGAAGGGATGAGACCGGAGGAGTATAAAAACAGCGGCCGGCCGCTAACGATTCGTTATTCGGTACACGAAAGTCCGTTTGGTGACGTGATGGTCGCTTCAACCAGCCGGGGAATATGCAAGATTTCATTTCTGGACGGAAACCGTAAACCGGAAGATTTGCTGATCGATCAATTTCCAAATGCAGGTATAAAAGAACATGCTGTGCCAGAACATGATGAGGCATTGCAACTTTTTAATAATGGAGCGACGGATGTTCAAAGCGTGAGACTCCATGTGAAGGGGACTCCGTTTCAAATCACCGTCTGGGATACACTGTTGCGAATACCGGAAGGAGACTTGAGAAGTTGTTCTGATGTTGCAAAGGAGATTAAAAATCCAAAAGCGGTGCGTGCCGTTGGATCAGCCGTCGGTAAAAACCCCGTCGCGTTTTTTATTCCGTGCCACAGAATTGTCCCGGTAAATGGCAAGTTCGGAAACTATCGCTGGGGAATAGAACGTAAGGTTGCCATGATAGGGTGGGAGGCTGTACGGACATCTAAAGAATTCAGAACTGGAGAATAAACCCGACAAAATATGAGATCACACCACTACAATACGAAACTCAGCTGGACCGGCAACCACGGGGAGGGTACCTCTGATTACAGATCGTATGACCGTTCGTACACAATTTCGATCAACGGTAAACCGGAACTTCAGGGAAGTGCAGATCCTTCGTTCCGCGGGGATCCCGGAAAGTACAATCCAGAAGAGCTCTTTCTCGCCTCCCTGTCTGCCTGCCACATGCTTTGGTATTTGCATTTGTGTTCAGATGAAGGGATTCGTGTGTTATCATA
>JAWLEH010000178.1:0-4981 GCA_041686215.1 Balneolaceae bacterium
TCGAAGCCGTCATCAGTTTCTAACAACATGATTGATTAAACTGAACGTTGTGCGGTGCCCTGATACGGCGCCGCACTTTTATATCCAATTTTTAAAACCTTAAGTCATCGTAACCATGAAACGTTTACTCTCTTTAGCTTTATTAATCACCCTCTTTTATCTGCCCGCAAATAACACAGCTGCTCAGAATTCTACCCTTGAACTTACCCTCGCCGACGGCCACGAAATGGTGATCGACGGAACCTCAAATATCCGGGACTGGGACGCTGACGTTAAAACCATTAATGCCACCTTCAAGCTGGCCGATGCTGACTTTTCAGATCCATCCTCGCTTACAGCCGACGATTTTGAAACCATGGAATTCACAATTCCTGTTGAAGACATCGAATCCGGATCAGGCCGTCTTACAAAAAATATTCACAAATACCTGAAAGGAGACGACCATCCAAACATTATATTTACACTCTCTGATGTGGAATCTGTATCAACTGAAGACGATGAAGTAATGATTACTGCCCGCGGCGTTGTGAATGCCGCCGGTGTAGATAACGAAACCACCATGAATGTAGAGGCCACATTGAACGCAGACGGAACAATCACTTTTGCAGGCAGTCATGGACTGAAGATGACCGATTTTGACATCGATCCTCCTACGGCCATGCTTGGGTCTATCCGCGCAAGAGATGAGTTTGATATCGTATACAACCTGACATTTAGAGGTCAGTAAGTTAATCAGCCTGCCCCGGAATACACCAACCTCTGCCAGAAGTGCAGCAATAAGTTCCGGGGTGCGCTTTTTACACACCATACCTTAGCCTCAAAGTTCAAACACTTCACAGAATACCTCCTTGATTCAGAACCGCCTCCATATATCATCTTTTCTTCTGCTTCTGGTAACCCTCTTTTGCAATCCTTTGGTAGCCCAGGAGATATCGTTAGATACAGAAAAAAGCCGCCTCTGGCTTGAAGGCAGTTCTAATGTAAATAATTTTCAATGCCGGGCAGAGCAGTATGAAACTCAAATTGCCCCTCCTTCGGTTGAACGCGCGATGGACGTTGAAATTGATATTTCCGTTGAAGGTTTTGAGTGCGGTAAACGAAGAATGAACCGCGACCTTTATGAGACACTGCAGTCGCAGAAGTTTCCCACTATCAGTTTTGATTATATTACAACAGACTCACTCACCTATGTAGATGATACAGACCATTACACCATGGTTGTTACCGGCACACTAAACGTTGCGGGAACGGAAAAGGAAATTCAATTTCCGATGGACGCGGTCTTAGCAGAGGATGGGTCAGTACGGGCCACCGGCAAAACCACACTGCGAATGACCGAATACGACGTGGAACCGCCCAAAGCTCTTTTTGGCCTCGTGCGGGTTGAAGATGAATTGACCGTACATTTTGAACTCTACGCATCAACTTCGAATGTAAACACGTTGCAGGATGGAGAAGATCAAGAATAGGCTCAAAATCACGGATAGTATCATTCCGGAAACATACTGGGACATTACCCGGTCTGGCAAGGTACTTGAACTGCACATACGCCCCTCTATCGATTCGCAACCGGAAGAGTATCGACTGGGTACTATTCAGATCGGACGGGTTATTTCTCTCATTCAGTCGATGGCGGTTGAATCTGACGTTGTTCCCCAAATTCAACTTTTCCCTAACCTTGCAGAAAACCAGCTTGCAGCTACAATATACTGGCCCGATCTGCTTACCGAAAATGTAAAAAAACCACCGATCTCACCTTCTCAAAAGCAACGATTTACAGAAACTGACCTGAACCGGATGAGTTCTCATTACAACCTATTTGCAGAAAAAAAATCGGTATCCGACGAAGATACCATGATCCGTTATGAAGTCCTCAGCCGGTCAAACCAACCTTTCATATGGCTAAAGGTCGGTCAGTTTATTCAGGAATTAAAGGAGCACCAGGATATCGATTCACCCATTCAGTCACACGTGAAAATACTTCGCCCTGTGAAAACTGAAACCCAAAAAGACAACGTTCCTCTCTACCCGCAGCTTGAAATAAAGATTTCAAAATCAGCATGATTGGGCGGCTCAAAAAATTTCTTTTACTTTTTCATCAATTTGCCTAAGATATCTTACCTTATTGGCTCTTGCATTGCGAACTCAAAATGAATTATGAGTACAGACACAAAAACGGTTCTAATCGTGGAAGACGATCTAATCCTTAATCTTCTATACGAAAGTTTTATGGAAAAAATGGGATTCCAAACACACGGTGAGCTTGTGTATGGCAAAACCGCTGTGGATATGACCCGTAAAATTAACCCTGACCTTATCCTGATGGATATAGCCCTGGAAGGAGACATGAACGGGATTGAAGCAATGGCCAAGATCCGGGAATTTTCTGATGTGCCGGTTATTTTCATTACCGGAAATTCGGACTCTGAACATCGCGAAAAAGCGATCGCTACCAACAACTCCTGGTATTTAATCAAACCGGTAGAGTTTGAAGATCTTAAAAAGACTTTGGCCTCAATTGGTTTATCGTAACATCCTGAATCACTTTAACTTATAACCTGCTATTCATGCCAGAATCAAAAATACTGCTATTTGCGGCATCCATCTCTTTTTTTCTGATGTCGTGTGCTACCCAGGAACCGGTTACAGATACTGACGAAACACAACAGTCTGAACAGATCATTAGCGACAAAACAGAGCGCCCCATCCCCTATCCGCTGGATGTACCTGATGCATTTGAAAACGCAATTGAGTTTGGCACACGTACTCAAACCGGAGAACCGGGTGAGGAGTACTGGCAAAACAATGGCGTGTACTCTCTGTTTGCTGAGATAGACACTGAACAGCATATATTGCACGGAGAGGCACAGATCGAATATTTCAATAACTCCCCCGACCCGCTAAATGCAATTGTTGTTGAGCTGGCACAAAACCTGCACAAAGCGGGTACACCCAAGAAAGATTCGGCCGAAATCACAGGTGGCAAGGATATTGAATCAGTTACCGTGAATGGGGAAGAATATGAAGAAACAAACATGCAGGCCCGGTGGACCAACCGGTCGAGCGGGTACGTTATTGACGGAACCAGAATGTATATTTTTACCGATGACCCCGTTGAGTCCAGCTCCTCGGTTGAATTAGGCTTTGAATGGAGTTTTGAGATTCCGGAACAGGGAGCATCAGGCCGGATGGGGCGTAGCCGTGATAACCTGTATATGTTATCGTACTGGTATCCGCAGGTGGCTGTATATGACGATGTTTACGGGTGGATGGACGATTCATTCCTTGGCAATGCTGAGTTTTATCATAAATTTTCTGATTACGAGCTAACTGTAACAGCTCCCCGCGAATGGATTGTCATGGGTACCGGCGAATTTTTGAACCCGGAAGAGACCCTGAGTGCTGAAACCCTTGAACGTTACGAGGAGGCCGGGACAAGTGATGATGTGGTAGTGATTGCAGATTTTGACGAACTGGACCAGGCAACGGCATCCTCAGATGATGGCACGCTTACCTGGGAGTTTCGGTCGGAGCAGATACGCGATGTGGCTTTCAGTGCAACACTCGAATCTCGCTGGGACGGAACCCGGGCAGCCGTTGGAGATCTGGACGATGACGGCGAAACGGATTACACGCGAATTCACAGCTTTTATCGTGAAAGCGCCCGTTACTGGGATGAGCAAGCCGAATTCGGTCAGCACAGTACCTCTTTCCTGTCAGAATACACCGGTATCCCCTACCCCTGGCCGCATATGACCTCCGTTGAAGGCGCTGATATTATTGGCGGCGGCATGGAGTTCCCTATGATCACAATCATTGGAGACTACAATAACGCAGGATCCGTACCACTTTACGGTGTAACTGCACACGAAATTGCCCACATGTGGGTTCCGATGATCGTGAGTACAAACGAACGCCGCTACACATGGATTGATGAAGGCCATACGACCTTTCATACCCAGCAGGCCAATGTAGACCGATATGGCAGCGACCAGTTTAGTCGCGGAAACCTTTTTGGCCAATACCTTCAGATAGCCGGTACCGATTTTGAAGGTGAAATGATGCGCTGGAGCGACTATCATTACCCCGGGCCTGCATACGGTGTGGCATCCTATCCTAAACCGGCATCCGTACTAACAGCGCTTCGGGGCATCCTTGGTGATGAACTTTTCGAAGAAGCTCATCGTGAATTCATGGATCGATGGGCCTACAAACATCCCTATCCCTGGGATATGTTTAACACATTTGAAGACGTTACTGGCCGCGATCTCTCCTGGTTCTGGCGAAGCTGGTATTATGAAACCTGGGTGATGGATCAATCCATAGCTGAAGTTACTGAACATGGTGACGGATCCACTACCATCGAAATTCAAGATGTGGGCAACATCCCGATGCCGGTACACCTGGTTGTTTATCTTGAGGATGGATCAGAACTGGAGCGTACAATTGATGTAGATGAATGGCTTAAAGGCAAACGAACCGCGCAGGTAACAATTGAAACAGATTCACCGGTTCAGGAGGTTGTTATTGACCCTGAGGTTCTTTTCCCGGATGCGGACAGGTCTAACAACGAGTGGGAAAATGAATCAGAAGAGTAATACGGCCCTTTTGGCATGTCGTATGCATTCTGTGAGATAGAGAAATTTAGGCATCAGCATCTTGCCGGGCCGCTATGCCCCTGAGTTTATACCCGGTATACATCAGAACTCATGCAGGATGTAAAAATCTATAATAAGATCATTAGGCCTCTTTTAACTGAACGGTTTTTTTTAGATTATCAAATTAAGAGCTTACTCCGAAAAGTCATATAAAGAACGGATGTTTATAACAAGCTTAAATAATTTAGACCTTTAATCTCCCCCTATTAAGTAGAGATGGATATAGGGTGAGTACGGAGTGTAATCCTAAATTATTTAAGCTTGTGCAACTAATTTTCAGAACGTATGACTTTTCGGAGTAGACTCAATTATAGAACACGCAA
>JAWLEH010000052.1:0-22154 GCA_041686215.1 Balneolaceae bacterium
TCCTTCCAGGGAAATTGCCAGGTCTCGGCGATTTGCAATTTCTATGTATTCGGATTGATTTGGGAGTTCATCAAAATCGTCTTCCAGCGGATCAAACATGATTTCATTAAAGACAAGATCACCGGGTTCAACAGGGTGAGCTACAGGAAGCTCGATTGAGCCGGCGCGGTTTCCCTGGTGGTCGGAAATATTCTCAGCCCGTACCATCAATGATTCCCGCAGGTGATTGCCGGGATCGTTTAACAGGATTTCATTCCCTTTGTCTGGGCTGGCGTTTGGTGAAGCGGCGAGGCCATTCAGGGAGAATAGGGGGGTAGAGGAAAGATCGATGAACTCATCAAACCGAAGCAGAATGGTACCGGTGGCAGGTTGATACCCTGCAAAAAGAAGCTGGGGAGGATGAGTATCAGTGTTGAAATTTCGATTTGGTTGCAGCGGTGTGGGCGTGGAACTGCCGGCCCAGTTTGCCGGATCGACAGAGATGGCCTGTGGATCTTTCCGTTCCAGGGAGGAACCGGGAGAGCCGCCGCCCCACTCCGGTGTGTAGCGCAGGCTGTCGATCACGGTGGACTCCCTGTTTTTCAAAACAACGGCGTCTCCCGTCGTGCGGAGTGGAGTGAAATCCGGGAGAATCTGAAGACGCTCATCTGAAATTTGGGTGACCTGACTGTCAGCAATAAGCAGGTAATCACCGGGCTGAAGATTAGTTCCGGGCGGGAAGGTGAGTGATCCCCGTTCTGTTTCAAGTTCCCATCCTTCAAGCCCGATGAGATCATCCGTGAGATTCAGCAGCTCAACAAACTGGTAGGAATCCGGGCTGGAACGCCGATAGAGCAGTTCATTCAGCACAACATCCCGCCGACTCGCTTCACCAAAAACAAATGTTTCAAGGCGAAAGCCATCGGGGATCTGCCAGTTATTGATACTTCTTACGCCGTTTAGCTCAATGGAAAGTGGCCCTTGTGGCAGGTCCTCATCAAACTCAAGCACAACCCATGTTGAGTCGAGCTGAAGTGCAGCGGGCTGAACGGAAGCAGATACCTCAAACTGAGTTAAGTTTGTTCGTTCAGGGTCGGGCGGTTCAGAGAAAAACAGATCTACTTCGCGGGGTGACCGCACCTGCACTGAATCTGCGAGGAATGGATTCTCAAAACTGAATTCGATGGCGGATTCGGGTGGCAGTTCATCTCCGAACCCGCTTTGCAGTTGTTCAGCCCGCAGCTTGTAATTTCCATCCTCCAGCAGATCATCAAACCGGAGTATTACCCGCTGTTTATTCTCGCTGAGTACTGCTTCGGCAGGAGATCCGCGGGGAGCGAGGATGAAACGGCCGGGCTCTACACTACCGGGATTCAGAGGATAGCTGAACGTTGCAGAAGCGGAGTGTGAAGTTGTGATTTCCGCACTGGTCATCCGGAACGGCTCGCTGTTTTCAATGCTGAAGTTGTCGAAATAAAAGTTTTCCGTATTCCCCGAAGAATAACGAATCAAAAGCCCGAAATGGGTACTTTCCCGGTGGGTTTGATCGGTGACCGGATCTCCTTCAGGTACCGGTTCTGAGCCAAAGCCCGGGGCGGCAAAAAGCTGCCACTCGCCATCTTCTGATCTTGTTATGCGGATCGTATAACCGGTGCCTTCTTCAATTTCCAAATCCGATTCAATCAGAACGGTTTGGCTTCCTCCATCAAACCGGACCAGCTTGAACCGACGGGGAGACTGATTGTCTCCCGTACGAACCGCGTACCCGTTCACGCTGCTTCCGTCCAGGTAGTTGAGATCCGGGCGGTCGGCCATCAGGAAGATAAACGCACGGTTAAAGTTGGATGGGTTGAAATCCTGCCGGACATAGAACTGCCAGCTTCCGGCGGTAGTGGTGCTTTGGGTGGCAATCTGCGTGCGGGTGGGATCCGGTTCGGCATCCAGCCTGAGAAGTGTATTGCCGTTTTCCGTTTCGAATCTGAAATCACTGAGGTCTCCGTTCCACTCAGGGTTTTGTGTAAGGTCCCGGTCTTCAAAATCCTCGCTTAAAACGGTTACCTGCGCTGCAGCATACAGCGGAAAAAAGGCAAACAGTATTAAAAGTATGGCAGTGCGGAGTCTCATCTCTCATGTTGACTCTGTTGATGTGTGGAAAGCCTGAAAAAAATTGAGAGCCGGAAGATCAATTCCGGCCCTCAAGAAGGACCTTTGAAAAGTGTTGCTCTGGCACTTCTCAAAGTTGTTTCTATGTATCTTGTTCTCTGGTGGTATGATCATAAAAAGCCGAACCCCTTACAGTTTTATTCAAAAAAAAATCCCTCTTAACTTGTTGTAAAGAGGGATTAATGAATTAAATACCGAAGAGTTGGGGTTAAAGGCTTCAGGTTTGTGCGCCCCGTGGTTACAAATACTCTTTTCTCACCAGAAGCTCGGCGTTCAGAATGGCTCCGCCGGCAGCTCCGCGGATGGTGTTATGGGCCATTGCTACGTAAGAGAGATCCAGGACATTCGAGGAGCGAACCCGGCCTACGGATGTTCGCATACCTTTCTCACTATCGGCGTGCATACGCGGCTGCGGGTATCGGGGATCCTCATGATAAAATACCGGGTGTTCCGGGGCAGAGGGAAGGTCAAGATCCGCAATGGGGCTTTTCCATGTTTTGAAAAGTTCAACGGCTTCATCCGCAGATGCCGGTTTTACTTCCAGTTCCACCGTAATCGACAGCAGGTGCCCGTTGATCACCGGCACGCGGGTGGCTGTGGCCTGAACCGGGAAGGAGGCGTGCGTGAGTTTGCCGTCTTTCAATGTACCCAGGAGTTTGAGCGGCTCTTCGTGAATTTTGGACTCTTCTCCGCCAATATAGGGAATCACATTTCCCAAAATATCCAGCGATGGCACGCCGGGATATCCCGCCCCGGAAATAGCCTGCATGGATGTAATGATGGCACTTTTGATGCTGTAGCGATCGTGCAGCGGTTTCAGGGAGGTGGTAAGCGGCACGGCCACGCAGTTGGGATTGGTGACAATCCAGCCGCTGCCGTCTGTTGAAAATGACTGGGTGTCAATCATCGCAATATGGTCGGGGTTTACTTCCGGAATGAGAAGAGGGACCGACGAATCGGTTCTGAAGTTCTTGGCATTACTGATGACCGGGATGCCCGCTTTGGCAAAGGCTAGTTCCACATCGCCTGCCACGGATGAGTCGAGCCCCGAAAAAACGAAATCCACATCTTCAAAGGTGCCTGGCATACATTCGCGAACCTCCAGTTCTTTCACCTCTTCCGGCATCGGAGTTGCTTCAATCCAGTTTGCCGCCTCGCGATACGGTTTGCCGGCGGAACGGCTGGACGCGCCAAGTGCACCGATGGTGAACCAGGGGTGGTTTTCGAGAAGCCGGATGAATTTTTGGCCAACAGCACCTGTGGCACCGAGAATTCCTACAGTATAATCAGACATTGCGTGTGAACTATGGATTTAATTATTGAAATTTTGAACGAGTTGGTGAATCAAACCTGAGCCGGCTTGTTTGGAACGAGCCTGCATAACGGGATAAAGGGCTAAAAATAAGAAATGATTCCGACAAACGATTCATCAATGGATAGATTTTTCCTATCTTAGCAGGCTGTCAAATCGATGAAATTGTAAAACCGACGAATCTTCATTCTCCATGTCCATAAAAGTGTTAGACAACCTCGATAAAATCGTATCCCTGTCCAAAGCAAGAGGATACATCTACCCCTCATCAGAAATTTACGGAGGCCTTGCAGCGGTCTACGACTACGGCCCGCTGGGTGCCGAACTGAAGAAGAATATCCGGGATGAGTGGTGGAAAGCCATGACCCGGAAACATGATAATATTGTAGGGCTGGATGCCGCCATCTTTATGCATCCCAAAACCTGGGAGGCCAGCGGCCATGTGGAAGGATTTAACGACCCGATGATTGACGACAAGCAGTCGAAAAAACGGTACCGCGCAGATATGCTGATTGAGCAGCACATCCTGAAACTGCGCGACAAAGGAGATGAAGAGAAAGCGGATGAACTTCAGCACAAGCTGAATACCACCGGTACCCGAAAGGGATTGTGTGAAGATCTCTACGAGATTATCATGGAAGAGGAGATCCGCGCTCCTGAATCCGGCGCGTTCGACTGGACCGACGTCCGCCAGTTTAACCTGATGTTCAAAACCCACTACGGGGCCACCTCTTCTGGGGATGACGATGCCATCTACCTGCGTCCGGAAACGGCCCAGGGTATTTTTGTGAACTATAAAAATGTGATGGATACCGCCCGTGTGCAGGTGCCGTTCGGGATTGCCCAGGTGGGGAAAGCGTTCAGGAACGAAGTAGTTGCGCGCCAGTTTGTGTTCCGCATGCGTGAGTTTGAGCAGATGGAGATGCAATATTTTGTGAAGCCCGGTGAAGACGAAACAAGCTATGATGAGTGGCTGGAGAAACGGCTTCAGTGGCACAAAGAGATGGGTATTCGCGAAGAGAATCTTCGCGTGGCACCGCATCCCGAGGATAAACTGGCGCACTACGCGCGTGCAGCAGCCGATATTCAGTATCACTACCCGATTGGCTGGCAGGAGGTAGAGGGAATCCATAACCGAACGGATTTCGACCTGTCGCGCCACCAGGAGTACTCCGGTAAAAAGATGGAGTATTTCGATCAAAAAGAGCAGGAGCGCTATATTCCCTATGTGATTGAAACCTCAGTAGGACTCGATCGCCTCACGCTGATGGTGCTCTGCGACGCTTATCGCGAGGAGGAGGTGGACGGGGATACAAGAACCGTATTGAAAATGCATCCGAAACTGGCGCCTACCAAGGTGGGGATCTTTCCGCTGATGAAAAAACCGGAGCTGCAGGAGCTGGCTCATAAAATTGAAGAAGACCTCAAAGAAGACTTTATGGTCCGGTACGACGAATCGGGTTCCATCGGCAAGCGCTATCGGCGGCAGGATGAAGCGGGAACCCCCTTCTGTGTAACGGTGGATTTTGAGGGTGTTGAGAACGAGGAGAAAACGGTGACGATCCGCTACCGTGATGATATGGAGCAGGAACGGGTGCCGGTAGATCAGCTTGCAGGGGTCATCCGGAAGCGAATGAAGAGCTGGAAACCGTAGAGGCTGATATTTACAAAAAGTAAATTGGCTTTCTAATCAGCTTAAATAATTTAGGCATTTAATCCCTCTCTAATAGTTAGAGAGGGAAATAGGGAGAGTCTGGAGAAAAAAACTAAATTATTTAAGCTGATTTGTTTGTTGATTTACTTTTCGGACAACCTCAGTTAGTTACGGATTTGGGCGATTTACCTGAAGCAAAAATCCAACAACCTGCTGCAGGAGTCCGTCCGCAAATTCCTGGTCAAGTGCGCCATATTCGCCGGGCATGCCTGAATTCGCATTCTGAAAAAGGTGGTTCGCCTCATCAATTGTTGTATGAAGTACCTCTCGGTTGATATTGTCAAGGGCGCGACGGTTAGCTTCGGCAGTGATTTCAGTATCTTTTCCTGCAAATAGTAGTAACGTTGGGGCTTGCTGCTCTTCAAGCAGCTCTGAGGGATTCATTGAGATGAATGAACGATACCACCGCGTTTTAGAGCCTTCGAGCTGTCGCCGGACCTGGGCGTCAATAAATTGATCCATTTCTCCAAGTGTTTCCCGCTGGCGGTCGGGCAGTTCCTCTATCTGATTTATCAGGCGTCTTTCAATATCTGCCTCCAGAGAGTCCCAACCCGTGTCGGCCCTCGCGGCTTCGTTTACACGCTGTTGAAACTGCAAATTTTCCTCCACTACATTGTCCGGTATGTCCTGAAGGTCTGCCATGCTTCGAATCTGTAAATCGATGATCTCATCTCCCGGAAGAAGCGGAGGAGCAAGCAATACTACCTTTGAAGGAGGCTGTTCCGTGGCTCCAAGAAGGCTGACAATGCTGCCGTAGCCGTGCCCGATATATACAAGGGAGTCGGCAACCTCTTCTCTTAAATAGGTTGAAACGGCCTTGAGGTCTTCGCCCAGTTCCTGGAGTGTAGCATCAGGGTTCCCGGTGGATGACCCCGTACCGCGACTGTCATACCGGAAGGTGGAAAATCCAAAATCAGAGAGCCGTTTAGCCAGCTCTTCAAAAATGGCAAACCCGGCAACGGCAGCATTCCGTAATTCCCCGCTGCGTCCGCTAACAAGAATGATAATCGAATTGGAAACACTCTCTTCGGGTGTGAGAAGCGTACCGGAAATCTGATGAGATCCGGTATCAATCCGCAGTTTTTCCTCTTCTGCGACGGCGGATTCTGCACTTTCACGGATCATGCTAAACGGCAGCTCTACGCCGGACTGTACGTGTATCCCGTTTAAACGGTCGGGTAAGGTTTCGGGTAGCGATACCCGAAAGAGTACTTCGTCACCCCCGGCGTTATAACTGAATTCAAGAGAATCTGTTGTGTGAACAGGAACCTCAACCGGCAGGTTAAATTCCGATTGCTGCGGAAAATCGATGGTTCCATCCATTTCACCATCAGCCGTATTGAAAAGAACGCTGAAAAGAACTTGCTCTCCCTGCAGGTAGATAGTTCCATTCCAGCGGCCATCAAGAGTATTTTGTGCGAGTGCCGGGATTGGCTGACAAATAATTAAAAAAAAGAGAGCAAATAGGAGTTTCATCGGGTTTTTCAAGGAGAAAAGTGTGTGATGCCGGAATGATAAAAGCCAAAAATTGAAAACATAGAGGTGACTTTAATCAACAAACGTATCAGGATGCCCTCTTTATTGTTGGAAAACACCAATTATTGCTGGGCAACACCAATTACACCGCAAGTCATTCGTGAACCTGCGTCGCCTGTAGGCTGACTTTCAAGATCGTCTTCGCCGGCGTGGACGATAACACCGCGTCCAAGAATGTTGTTGGGCCCGTTAAATGTGAGCATAGGATCCACAAAATCTGCTTCAGCGACTCCTTCATCATCGGCCGTAATATTTCCAAGATCGCCAATATGGCGCATCGCTGATTCGGGACCTGCATGCGGCTGATCTTCGGGATTGAAGTGTCCGCCTGCCGATGTGCCGTCCGTGGCCGTGCAATCGCCAAATTCATGAATGTGAAATCCATGTGTGCTGTTGGGCTCAAGTCCGGTCACTTCTGCCTCAACCCGAACTCCCTCGTCTGATTGTGAGAACCGAACAACTCCAGAAACATCATTACCTTCCGTAGCGTGGAGTACAGAAACCAGTTCGGTGAAGCTGTTTTCCTGAGGAGCTTCATTTTCTTGTTGATTTGTGTCCATCTCCTGTTCCATGTTACCGCCCGAACAGGAAACGAAAAATAGTGCAAGAAAGCCGAGTATTGATATGTTTAAATAGTTCATTTATAGACTGTTGTTTGTTGTGATGGTTATAGTGAAAGTTTGCTCTGTATTACCTATACCCGTTACAGGTACAGTTTGCTCCACTGGGCAATTATATTCCCGGTGTATTTGCTGAACCGCTGATTGGTTAGCAGATGATCTGCCTCGTGAAGTGATATAAAACTCTTCGGGTGTTTCGCCCGTGAATATAACGTTGAAGCGTTGTCTATTCCAACGGTTTTATCAAACGGGGCATGCATGATCAGAAGAGCCCTGTTAAGTGCGCTGATCTTACCTTTACTTCCGGCCGATTCAAGATCATCCAAAAACTGTTTTTTAATTTTAAACGGCCGCCCGGCAAGTGTCACCTCTGCCTCCCCTGTTTCTTCAATCTCATCCAGCTTCATACCAAAATTTTCTTTTACATGAGCAGGATCGAAGGGCGCCCCAATAGTTGCAACAGCTTTTACTGATTCAAGATTGTGGGCTGCATGCAATACGGCAGCACCGCCAAGTGAATGCCCTACTAAAAGAGAGGGGGCCTCCAGGGAGTTTTCCATATACGAGGCTGCAGCTACTAAGTCCTGTACATTCGAGCTGAAATTGGTGTTTGCAAACTCCCCGTCGCTCTGTCCGAGGCCCGTAAAATCAAACCGCAACGTTGTGATTCCGCGCTCAGCAAGCGATTTTGTGATATGTCCAACTGCTTTCAGATTCTTTGAACAAGTAAAACAGTGAGCAAAAAGTGCACAACCAATGGTTTCTCCTTCTGCCTGGTCCACTTTGGCAGAAAGTGTATCGCCAAATGCACCTTCAAATTCTATATGTCCTGATGTCATTTATAAGTTTTTTGAAATTACGTTACCAGTTGTGTTTAAACTACTTAACCTGACATACATATTCATCAATAGAGTTTAACATCATTACGTTCATATTTAGTGGAATTATATTCACTTGAAATTAGATTAAATCATTTTACAAAAACGAATCGGAATTACTTGATGGAATGATTCAATAGAACGACCTTTAAGCCCCACATTAAACAGATTACCAGATTATATGATTATAAAAAGATCAACCATTCAAATTGTTACCGTATTTTTATCTCTATTAATATTCACAGGATGTGGAATTTTTGGTGCATCCTCAGCGGATGAGACAGCGGGACCGCAAACACCCCGGCAGGCACCAAATGGCGATGAAGAGATTAAACCCTTCAGTGAAGTTATTAAGAGTAGTTTTGATGAAGATGAAGGTCTTTTCACCGTTTATGAAGACGATGGAACATTTTATTATGAAATTCCCGATAGCCTGCTCGGCCGTGAAATGCTGATGGTTTCCAGGATTTCTAAAACCGCTGAGGGTATCGGGTATGGAGGTGAGCGCCTTGGCAACCAGGTTCTGCGGTGGGAGCGTCGCAATGACGATATCCTTCTGCGAAGGGTATCCTTTGAAAATACAGCAAGTGACACACTGCCTATTTACGAGGCTGTTCGGAATTCAAATTTCGAACCGATTATTATGTCATTTGATGTAAAAGCCCTGAACGAAGATTCAACCGGAACAGTCATTGACGTTACATCGCTTTTTGAATCGGATGTGCCTGCGCTTGGCCTTCAGCAGAGCCGAAGAAATCAGTACCAGGTACGCCGGCTCGATGGCAGCAGAAGCTACATTGAGGATATTAAGAGTTTTCCCGAAAATATCGAGGGTCGACATCTGTTAACGTACGAGGCAGCAAATCCCCCCTCCAATTCATCAACGGGTGCTATTTCCCTTGAGATTAATCACAGCATGATATTAATGGACAAGGTGCCGGCACAGGCCCGTGAAATCGATCAGCGGGTTGGTTATTTCAGCGTCACCCAGCGGGATTACGGCCTGGATGTCCACCGGGCCGAGCAGGTGCAGAATGTAACGCGCTGGAAGCTTGTGCCAAAAGATAAGGAAGCTTACCTGCGTGGTGAACTGGTGGAACCTGAAGAACCTATTGTGTTTTACATCGACCGGGCAACGCCGGAACGTTATCGCGAATACCTGATCCAGGGAGTGGACGACTGGCAGGTTGCTTTTGAGGAAGCAGGATTTAAAAATGCCATTATGGGTAAAATGGCGCCAACCGAAGAAGAAGACCCGGATTTTAGTCCCGAAGATGTGCGCTACTCAATGATCCGTTATTTTGCATCCCCTACACAGAATGCATACGGGCCACACGTTCACGACCCGCGATCAGGACAAATTATCACCTCGAGCATTGGCTGGTTCCATAACGTAGCCAATCTGCTCAGGAACTGGTATTTCGTACAAACCGCAGCGGCCAATGAGGAAGCAAGGGCAGTGGATATGCCGGATGAAGTGATGGGAGAACTGATTCGGTTTGTTTCTGCGCACGAAGTTGGTCACACACTCGGGCTTCCGCATAACTTCGGTTCCAGCCACGCTACCCCCGTTGATTCACTGAGGTCGCCAACATTTACCGACAACCACGGGACCGCTCCATCCATTATGGACTATGCCCGCTTCAACTACATTGCTCAGCCGGGTGACGGCGTGACCAATTTCCATCCACGGGTGGGCGAGTACGATAAATGGTCGGTTAAATGGGGATATACCTGGTTCGGGGATATGTCAAAAGAAGAGCAGCGGGAGACGCTTAACGAATGGGTTCTTGAGCGGGCAGATGATCCGCGCTATTTTTACGGACGGCAGACCGGCAGCAAGATCGATCCGCGGTCGCAAAACGAAGACCTGGGTGATGACGCGATGAGAGCCGGCGAGTACGGCCTTGCCAATCTTCAGGTGATCACAGATAACCTGGTAGAATGGGTAGAGCAGGAAGGAGAAGATTTCAGCCATCTGCAGGAAATTTACAACAACATTGTTGCGCAATGGGGCCGTTATATGGGCCACGTGGCATCAAATATTGCCGGTGTGTATGAAAACCATAAAACCTTCGACCAGGAGGGAGTGGTGTATTCTCCGGTAGCTGCAGAAGAACAAAAACGGGCCATGGAATTCCTCAGCCGCCACGCCTTCACCCAGCCTTCATGGGTGTATAATGAAGAGATCCTGGGTCGGATCAACCAGGCTGATTTTGTGGATACGTTCCGCGGACAGCAGGCAAGTGTGCTGAACAATATCCTGGATCCTCAACGACTTGCTCGGCTGATTGAATATGATTACAGATCCGACAGCTCCTACTCTCCTTATGAGTTTATGGATGATGTGAGAGAGTCCGTATGGACGGAGCTCTCCGGCGGAACCTCGATAAATGTATATCGTCGGAACCTGCAGCGTGCGTACCTCGAGCGGATGGAAGAGCTGATGACCGATGAACTGCCTTCTATCCCGGCCCAGTTCAGACAGCAGGTCGGCTGGACCCAGGTGAACGTGAGCCAGTCCGATATCCGGCCAATGGTTCGCGAACAGCTGATGACGCTCCAGGATAATATCCAGGATGCTATAAACCGAACCAGCGATCGCGCAACCCTTGCGCATCTGAACGACGCAGACCGGAGGATTGAAAATATTGTTGATCCTTCCTGACAAATGAAGTCATTGAAGAATTAAAAAAAAGCCACGTTTCGTAAAGAAGCGTGGCTTTTTTAATCATAAGTGGTTTAATTCCCCGACCCTCTGGGTCGGAAAAAGATAAAAGTCCCCCTTTTGCCGCGGGCATCCCTTACGGGGGAAGGGGGAAGCGAACGGAGTGAGCTGGGGGATGATCCAGTAGGCGTTGATTCAAGCAAATAATCAATTTTTATGGGTTTAAAACTCTACAAATCATCCCCCATTGCCCCCTTCTCCCACGGAGATCCCTTGCGGGGAAAGGGGGACACTCCAAAATGAACTTTGTATCGGCCAAAAAGTTAAGGGTTCTTAGTTGATACCTCGCGGGCTCTGCCCCGAGGTAGTTCATTGGTTTAACAGCTTGTATCTGCTGAGGATACCGTTTTTCAGGAGGAAATCGTGGTAGTTTTGTTAAGAAACGGGTAATCGGTATAGCCTTCTTTTCCCTCAGCTTTTTTATGACATATTCATACAGCACCCGGGAGTTTGAATCGTTCTCGGTATTAAACACATTGCTGGGGGATAACCTGAGTGATGTACGGTCGGCTCCGGCCTCTTTTGTAACAGCCTCAATAATTTCAAACAGGAAACGTGCACGGTTTTCAATTGAACCGCCATAAATATTTTTTGTGAAGATCAGTTGGTGCTTCATGGTCATTGTCTGCCCGGTTGCGGGTCATCGGAGCCATGCAGATTCTGTTTTTCAGTGTAACCAAACAGACGTCAAGGGTTTCAAAAGCTTTCATAAAATTTTGTTTAATGTTGATTATAATTTTAGATGTTCAACAAACGAATCTGCAGTTCCGCTCTATATTGGAGTCTCTCTACTTGAGGTCCATTCGAGATAATGTCTTCCAATTGGCAATGGAAAAGTGAGGCTATCCAAAAAGAGTGTCATACCGCATTTCGAGGCACTGGGATGGGGTTTCCATCCATTGATATAGTTAGTGTAAAAACCGCAAAGTTCGCTTAGAATGCAAAGTTATTATAATCAGTAATTTAAACCTTGTAAAGGCTATACTAGTGTCGTGTCAATGATAAAGTATCAGGCACTCAAAGACTTCCGAAGTCTTTTCTGGCTGTATGAATGCTCAGTCTCTTTTATAATTCTCACTTTTACAACAAGCACGCAGACTTCGGAAGTCTCCCTGCCGCAATTTTAACCGACATTTCAGTGTAGACATGGCACTAGTTAAGTGGTAGCAACATTAGGAGATTCCGGATCGGAGTCCGGGATGAAGAAATGGATAACTACTCGGCAATACCTCGCTCTTATTGGACAGACTCAGTCACTTTTCTAATTTCCTATTTCGAATTCACGTTATTAAATAAAAAAAGCTGCACCCGGTGAGATGCAGCTTTTTTTTGAACAAATACCTGTTATTAGTTTAGTATCCGGAAGAATCTTCTTCTTCAGGAGGGAGAATAACAGAGTCTATTACGTGTACAACACCGTTAGAAGCTTCCACATCGGCCTGTGCTACATTTGCACCGCTAACCTGGACACCATCATCAGAGACCGAGATTGATACATCACTGCCCTGTACGGTTTCAGCCATCATACCGTCACTCAGGTCGCCGGACATCACTTCGCCGGGTACGACGTGATATGTAAGAATGTCGATCAGCATATCCTGGTTTTCAGGGTCTAATAGCGTATCAAGCGTGCCGTCGGGCAGTGCGTCAAAAGCTTCATTAGTGGGGGCAAACACGGTAAAAGGCCCGTCTCCGGATAGAGTTTCCACAAGCCCGGCAGCTTCAATTGCGGCCACAAGTGTTGAGAGCGACTCGGTGTCGGATGCTACTTCAACAATGTTGTGGTGGTTGTGATCCTGATTGTTATCAGCTGTTTGAAAAGGAGCCATCGCAAGGACGGTAACTGATACAAGAATTAGTATAGAAAATTTAAGAGTGTTCATAAGTATTGGATAATTTTGGGGTTAAGGATTCTGTGTAAATAGAGCAGAATCGATACATTAACATCCGGGGTGATAGGAGTGTTCCCGCTGACTGATTTCTTGTTTTACAGGATCGGATGGGTCTATTATCAAGCGGTTCAGTAAGTTGGAGAGCTGGCACATGTGAATGTATGACAGTTCAGCGGTTCTGCCGTACGACGAAATTTACAAATGACGCGTAAACTGAGCTAAATTTCAGAAATTAAGTAGGTATACCGGCATGTTGCGGTGTAGTAGAAATAGAATCAGCGTATGAAACAACCATCGAAAGAACAGTTTGAAACCTGGGCCCGGGAAATCCGCCGGTCGAACCGGCGCGCGTTCGATGCGCTGTTTCGTGAGGTATATCCAGGGATGGTGCGATTCGCTTTTCGGTACCTGAATAACCGGGCTGCCGCACAGGATATCGTCCAGGACTGCTTTGTTGCTCTTTGGAAAACAAGAAACCGGATCAATGAAAACCGGTCTCTGAAAAGTTATCTCTATACAATGGTGAGAAATCGTGCGCTGAATATGCTACGTGATCACTCTGATCTGTATGTATCGCATGATACATCGCTGTATCACCAGGATACAGCAGAACCGGATATACCGGATGAGGATGAAAACGGGGAGCTTCAATCAAAAATGAACCAGTGGATCGATGAACTGCCCGGCCGCCAAAAAGAAGCGTTTCAGCTCAGCAGGTTTCACGGACTCGATCATGATGAAATAGCTGAGGTCATGGATGTTTCACCCAAAACGGTAAATAATCATATTGTAGCAGCCCTGAGCAGTCTCAGAAGCCGCTATGAAAAACATAACTCTGAAGTGACAAACAGGTAAACGAATGTCCGATGAAAATAAAAATCCAAATAAAATACCGCTGCCCGAAGGCGCGCTTGAAGGCGTTGACAGCCGGGAGCAAAAGAGTCTGCGGGAGGTTTGGACCCTTGCAGGAGTGGCAGAACCCAACCACTTTGTGAGTCCTGACGAAACCGGGGATGCCTTAGAAGAGCTGCATATCCGCCTGGGAATGGAGGGCAAGCGTGCACTGCCAACCAACAAAATATTGGGGATAGGACGCTGGCTGGCGGCTGCTGTTGCGTTGATTGTAATCGGTTGGGCATTTTTTGGAATTTCACAATCGGTTACCGCGCCCAACGGTCAGCAGGCCGAGGTATATCTTGCAGATGGGTCGGTCGTGGAACTGAACAGCGGCGCCGAAATTCGGTTTAACCGGCTGTTTGGATACACAAATCGCGATATTACGCTGAGCGGAGAGGCTTACTTTCACGTAGCCTCTTCGTCGGAACCGTTTCGCGTTTATGCCAATGGCACCGTTACAGAGGTAACCGGCACACGATTTTCGATCCGTTCATGGCCGGATGACCCGGAGGGCAAAACCAATATTACTGTACTCGAGGGAGAGGTGCGATTCTACCCCGAATCAGACCCGTTAAAAGCAGTTAAGCTCAATAAAGAACGGACCAGTATCTGGCAGCCCGGCCTCGATAAACCCAAAGATCCGGAACCCGCCAATATTGAGACAATGACGGGTTGGAGGGATCAAAAATTTATCTTTTACGAGCAATCCCTTTCAGAAATTTTTAATGAAATAGAGCGGCGTTTTGATGTGAAGATTGAACTGCAAAGATCCGGTGTGGCCGGCGAAACTCTTACCGGGTATTACGGCGAGGTGGGAGATTCCGAATCTCTTCTTGAAGATATCTGCACAGTTGCAGGATTAAATTACGCAAAAACCGCTAATGGATATCGTGTGTACTAAAATGGGTAAAGTTTATAGTGTTCTGTTTACCCTGTTATTCACCGTCGGTTTAACCGGCGTGACCCCGGTGCAGCTTGCCGGGCAGGATGCCATGGAACAGACCATTAACTACGATGTTCGGGGTGAACCGCTTGACCTGGTTCTCGACCGGCTGGCGAGAGATACCGGAATCGATTTGGTTTATGACCCGGATATTGTGCGGGGTATTACGATATTCAGCAGGGCGGAGGAGGAAGAACTGGCCGCATTTCTCGCGGAGATACTCTCTGCGCATAACCTTGATTACCTGACGCTGTCGACGGGCACAATTGTAATTATTAAAAATGCGGGTGAAGATCCTTCATATGGAAGTTTTTCCGGTTTGATAGTAGACCGGCAGTCGGGAGAACCCCTGCCCGGAGCCACGGTTATGCTGGCTGATGCGTCAGGAGGGACAAGTACCGGTAGTGCGGGGCGGTTTTCCCTGAACCGGCTGATGAGTGGTGAACATACGATCATATTCAGCTATGTGGGGTACGAGCCGGTAACGCGAACTGTTCGTATCCCATCGGGCGGACAAACAAGGGAAGTAATTGAACTGCGTCCGAAACCTGTGGATGTGGCTCCCGTTGTGGTTGAGGCACACAAGCCGAGATTCTACGGGTTAAATTTCAGGAATCCGGGGGATGTAAACGCACGGCAGCCGGGTGGCGGCAGCCGCTCCATTCGGGATTTACACATCGTACCCGGTGTGCAGAATGGAATTTCGATGAATGACATCACGCTGCAGGGCGGCCAGAAAAGTGAACACCGGGTACTGCTGGACGGCACACCTATCTACAACCCGTTTGCTGTTGGCCAGATGTTTTCGTCATTCAGCCCGTATGCCATTGGTTCTGTTCACCTGCACCGGGCCGGTTATGGAGTGGAGGAGGGGAGTCAAATTTCCGGGCTGATGGACCTGAGGCACGAGGTTCCCGAAAACGGGGAGAATGAATGGTTAGTACAGGCAGACCCCATGAGCGTGAACCTGAAAGGAGTGATATCCGTCGAGCGGGAAGAGCGCCCGGTGTTTTCTGTTATGAGCGCGATAAGGACCAATATCTGGGATGTGTATAAAGATCCCGCCCTGGAGAGTACATTAAAGGAATGGGACGTAATTGATCCGCTGATCACAAACCAGTCAGCCGGCTTTGATGGTGATGCAGAATTTTACCTCCCGGCTGATCACCGTTCAGATGTGTCGTTCTATGACATCCATACGGCAGCACGTTTTCAACCCGACCGTTTTAATACACTTGGGCTTACTGTATATGGCGGGGAGAATTCGCTGGACTCTGGTGTGCTCAACAGGTCTGTGCCCGGATCGGATACCGAACCATACCTCTATTCCATAGAAACTTACCGCTGGAACAACCGGATGGCATCCCTGAATTGGAACAGCTTGCCTTCTGCCCGGATTACGCTGGACACCCGGTTGAGCTACAGCCGCTCTGATTTTGCCCACGGGCAGGATATTGGTTTTGGCCTGCCATCCCGCTTCACAAGCACCGGCAACGTTTCGTTTGATAGTGGTAGCGAATCATATAACGGTTTCAGGCAAATTGCACTCCCTTCCACGATTGAAGGAAACCAAATCAGTCACTGGATTGCGAAAACGGATCTCTCCTACGCCGTCAATACCGGCGTGGAGCTTCGTGGAGGTGCCCGGTACGATCATGTGAATACATCGGTTGATATTGAGGAGGGAACCTATCTGCCTACCCTTGCATCCGTCAGTACGTCCCTGCTGAGCGGTCACTCCTCGGTAATCATTCGTCACGGTAGCCACTGGGAGATTGAAGCGGGAACCCGGTTTACATATGCCGATCGTACAAAACGTGTCTATGCAGAACCAAGGGCCAGTATTCAGTACGATCAGGCTTCGGCCACACCCTGGTCCGTAAAACTGTCAGGTGGACTATACAGGCAGTTTATAAATGAATACAGAATCAGTAATACAGGTGCAACGGCCGTTGTCCCTGAATTCTCGGTATGGTCGCTTGCGGGTGATTTGCCTGTACCCAAAGCCTGGCACCTGAATGGAAGCTGGCACATTGAACCGACCAACCGCTCTGAATTCCGGCTTGAAGCCTATCACAAATGGCAGCCTGTAACGGCGATAACTTCTTATCAAAACCTCACAATTCCGGGGCAGACCAGCCGGACAGATATCAACGCGTTTGCAACCACCACCCGGATGAAGGCAGCCGGTGCGGGTGTGCGATACGGACAGCAACTTGCGGGAGAGCATTTGTACCTGTTGCTGGGATACGACTACAGCTACACAAGGGTGGATATGCAGCAGCAGTTCAATCAAACAGTTCCGGCACCCTGGAGCGAGCCTCACCGTGCGTTTGCCCGGCTTCGTTGGAATCCGCATGACAACCTCTCCGTTATCGGGAAGTGGCAGGGTGTAATGGGCCGGATGTGGGCGTACCGGGATGCGTACTATAATCTCCTGCAGCAAACAGGTGAACCTGCATACGGGGATAACAAGTTTGATACTCCGGGGAACGACACGCTTGCACCATTCAGCCAGGCCGACATTGCATTTAGCTACCGGCCGAACCTGGGAAGTACCAACCTGGAAGTGCGTCTTGATCTGATCAACATTTTAAACCGAAAAAATTCCGTTGACCATTTATTGGTTCCCGTGACGAACGGCGATCGGGTAGAAGAGTATGAAAAACGTGAGAGGCAAATGCCTGGATTTTCCCCTTCCTTAAGTATTCGCTTGTCAATTTAAACAATCAATAAAATTTACACCCCGTCTTTAGTAGGTACTGCATTTTGTCGTGTGTATGATAAGTAGAAAACGAAATGAAAATAAAGGATGTGACTAAAATGCTTTATTCAAAACAGCCACAAATCAATGTATTTCTGATCTGGATAGCAACAGTTTTACTGATCGTGTCATGCGATAGCTTCACAGGAACCGGTGATCAACAGCCGCCAATTGACTGGGAAGATGGCCCGGGAATTGTTGACGCTGATGACAGCCACCTACCCGACAGCACAAAAGAGGAGTGGCGGAAAAGTGCACGTGAACTTGCCCTCCGGTTCACTATAGAGGCTGATTCTACTGAACCTGACGTATCCGGTGATCTGATCGAAACGTATTACAACGGGTTAGTTCACATTGTGAACTCCGGCCTTGCACCCGCAGAACAAGCAGTTGAGGAGTATGGTGTGAGGGCACGGCCGGCGTTTGTCCACAACCAGGTTTTGGTGTTCCCGGATAAAAGTGAATCATCAGAGTGGCTTGACAGCTGGAGAAACGGAACCACGGAGACCGGCATATCGGAAATAGATGAACGTACGGAGGCTTATCAACTTACGGTAAAAGAGTTTAATGAACGGGAAAGCCAGCCTTACGCGATGGTTGTGCTTGAAGCGGGTGAATTTATCAACCCAAAACCGGTGGCATCAGCTTTTCGGGAGCTGGAATCCTATTTCTCGGGGCGTGCAAGCGTAAACTCAATTGTGGGAGACGGAAGTGATATTGTGACAAATCTGAATTCCGGTTACGTCCTATACCGATTTGAGTACTCCTGGGGAGATTGCCCGGCAGGATGCATTAATTCCTACTACTGGGACTTTCTTGTAAATGCAGAGGGTGAGGTTGAGTTCCTGGGAGAGGAAGGAGAAGATCTTCCCGAATTGAACGAATGATAGATAGTTTTTGAGAACTATGAATTATCAAGTCGGAATGTAGACTAAAAAAGACGGAGAAGAATCGTTTCGTCCCGTCTCGCTTTTTAGGTGACGGAAATTTAGCCGCTGGCGGAAACTGACATATATCTTTATGATGATCATGATGCCTAAACAGCTCTTTTACCTGCTATTTACCGTTCTGACGGTGTTTTTTCTATTATCCTCCGGTGAAGAAGGTTGGGTAATAATGTACAATTCCGTTACGAAATCTCCGGTTGGTGCCGGCAGTTTGAGTACGGTTCACATGATTGTCTCATTCCTGAGCGCGTGGTTTCTGCTTTTGGGTATCATGTGCAGAAGACTTGAAAGCATTCCGGAGGTGAAGACCAGACGCTATATCAATCCGTGAAGCGACCGGAAGACGAGTAGTAGAGCCAAAAATGATGAAGTTACTTTAAGAAGAGGATTCTCATGATCTGATTTGATATTATTTGTTTTCCCATCCCTTTTCTCCAATCAACGGCACAAATTTAAACTGCTTATGCTGTTCCTGCTCAAATGAGTCCTCCCCGGTTCGTGTAATACGTGTCATTGTTTGTACACTTTGATCACCCACGGGAACAACCAGGTGCCCGCCAACCGCGAGTTGCGAGATCAGATCTTCAGGTACAACCGGCGCACCAGCCGTCACCACAATGCCGTTGTAAGGGGCATAAGCTGACCAGCCAAGCGTGCCGTCACCGCATTTTAGGTGAGGCCGGTAGCCAAGATCCCGCAGAAGCTGGCGTGCTTTCAGGTGAAGTGGTTCGTGCCTCTCCACACTGTAAAGATCTGCGCCAAGATAACACAGAATTGCTGCCTGGTAACCCGAACCGGTCCCGATCTCAAGAATTTTATCTCCTTTGTTCACTTTCAGAAGTTCTGTTTGTGCGGCAACCGTAAAAGGCTGGGAAATCGTTTGGCCGCAGCCAATAGGCAATGCGCTGTCTTCATATGCCCTGTTTTCGAGCGCAGAATCCACAAAAATATGCCGGGGGACGGATTCAATTGCCTGAAGTACCTGTTCATCCCGAATACCTTTTTCGCGAATTTTCCGGGACAATTTTTTCCGGCGATTTAAAAATTTTCGATTGTTTCTTGTGCTGTTCACCTTTTTTACCCGCTATCCGTAATCTTTGTTAATGCACAAACATATCAAAAAGATCACTGCCAATCGAACGCGAACTGAAAAAAGAGGGAAATCACTTCTTTTAGATTTCAAATTGTATTTAATGCCAATGCTTGTATTTTCAGAGCTGAAACATCGTAAGGATATACCACTGTGATGTATTACGTTGCAATTTTAAAAACAATGACATCATGAAACATGCGAAAACCGGGCTGATTTTTGCGGGCCTGCTGCTTGCTACAATCTTTATTTTAGGCTGGGGTGATACGTTCGCCCAGGCGGATTCCGGTGGTGACACGGGTGGGTTTTACGGTACATGGATCAGCTTGCTGCCTCCCCTTGTTGCGATTGGACTGGCACTTATCACCCGCGAAGTTGTACTCTCTCTTTTTGCGGGAATCTGGATCGGGGCTCTTTTCCTGGTAAGTTTCAATCCAATTGACGGAACCACACAATCTCTTGCGCTTTTGATAGATGCGCTCGTTAATGCGGATCATGTCGCCATTATTGTCTTTAGCCTGCTGTTGGGTGGAATGGTAGGGGTGATGTCTCGTGCGGGGGGTACGCAGGGTGTGGTGGAAGTGCTGGGCAAATTTGCAACGACACGAAAAAAAGGACAGCTTTTTTCCTGGGTATCGGCTCTTGCTATTTTTTTTGATGACTATGCCAACACGCTGATCCGCGGAAATGCGCTGCGCCCCATGACCGACCGCCTCAATATTTCGCGGGAGAAGCTGGCATACATCGTTGATTCCACTGCGGCACCGCTTGCCGTAAGTGCGGTAATCACCACGTGGATAGGGTTTGAAATCACCCAAATTCAAACCGCTCTAACCGGGCTTGCCGATTCCACCGAGGATGCAGCACTTGCCGCCCAGCTCATGGCAGGGGCTGATAGCGCCTTTATCATTTTTCTTCACTCTCTGCCGTATCTCTTCTACCCGATTTTAGCCCTCGCGTTTGTTCTGATGACGATTTTGATGAAACGGGAATTTGGACCGATGCTTACGGCCGAACGCCGGGCCGCATCGGGGAATGGTGTGATACGCGAGGGGTCGATGCCCGCCACCGATACAACTCTCGAAACCCTTCAGCCGCTCGAAGACAAACCAAAACGATGGTACAACGCGGGGCTGCCCGTAATATCCGTTATTCTTGTTGCGCTTTATAGTCTCTACACTACCGGGGCCTCTGCACTTGGCGAGGGTGAAAGTGGATTAACAGCTGTCATCGGAAATGCTGATCCGTTTTCCGCTCTTCTCTGGGCATCTTTTACCGGGTGTGCAGTGGCAATTGGCCTGGCGGTAGTCCAGAAGATTTTGACGCTGAACCAGGCGATAGAGTCACTGGTGGGCGGGATGCAGTCGATGCTGATGGCTGTTCTTATCCTGATTTTGGCCTGGGGACTCGGAGGGGTGACCCAGGAGATTGGCACGGGAACTTATCTTGCATCACTACTTGAAGACTCATTGCCGCTGTCGCTGCTGCCGGGACTTGTCTTTTTCATAGCAGCTATCACAGCATTTTCTACCGGCACGTCGTGGGGTACCATGGCGATTCTGTTTCCCGTGGTTGTACCTCTTGCCGTTGCGATGGGGGCAGGCGTGGGTTTTGCCGGCGGCGAAAACTACGGAATTCTTCTTGGGGCGATCAGCTCTGTGATGGCCGGAGCTGTCTTTGGGGACCACTGTTCCCCCATTTCCGACACCACGGTGCTCAGCTCTATGTCTTCCGCCTGCGATTTGATTGATCACGTTCGCACGCAGCTTCCGTATGCGCTGGTTGTGGCCGGTGTGGCGATGGTTGTAGGCGAGCTGCCCGCAGCATTCGATTTTATTCACCCCGTTTGGGGTCTTCTGGCCGGATTGGTGATACTCTATTTCATTCTGAAATTCTACGGAGAAAACCCGGAAGAACCCAAGCTCAATGAAGCTTAATATATAGATATGAGTCTTGAGTCCTGAGTCTTGAGAATATGTCTTTAGACTCAAGACTCATTACTCAAGACTCACTACTACCATGACGCTCGCAATCCTACAACCGGTTCTGATCCCCGACCTGCACGACATTGCCGTGATGAAGGCAGCGGACCACGTCGTTATTCAGGACAGCGAACCCTGGTCGCGAAAGGGGAGAACCCACCGTGCGCTCATCCGAACACCGGAAGGGACCGATTACCTGAATGTGCCGGTATTGAGTGAAGATAAAAAGAAGCCGATCTGTGAGGTACGAATTGACCAAAACCAAAAGTGGGTAGATCCTATCCTGCGCTCGCTGAAATTCAACTACAGCAACAGCGTATATTATGATTTCTACGAACCGGAAATTGAGGCACTGTTTCGGGAAGGTGAACATTTTGAGAAACTGGTTCAATTCAGCTCCCATCTGAAAGAGAATCTTTTCCGGTTTTTAGAGATTGAAGATGAGTTGCAAACAGAGTTTACCTTCAGCAGTGAAATGATACACTACAGTTCTGATCCCGATACACTGGCCGGGAACTTAAATGCCGATACATATTACCAGGAACACGATGCGCGGCACTACCAGCGACAGGGGGAAAATCGCAGCGAATTCCCTTTTGAGCACCTAGTTTATCGCCAGCATTTTGATGGGTTTGAGCCGTATTGCTGCATCCTGGATCTATTATTTCAGTACGGCCCGGAAAGTTTTCGGATAATTGATGAGGTTTGA
>JAWLEH010000053.1:0-21839 GCA_041686215.1 Balneolaceae bacterium
TGATTAATTTTAATAAACCCCGGAAGTAAAAGAGAGTGCAGTGGAAATCTGTAATCTTTAGCTTATTGCCGTCCACGGCAGCCCATGCCAATACGATTTTCCATCCTTTGTATTGATGACATCGATATTTTGATAAGCGTTTTGGTTGTTCAGAATTTAACATATTTGAACCAGGCTTTCCGACTGCGACGGCAAAAGGAGGGTGATCTCGAATAAATAATTCCCGGTTTTATATACCTGAAGTTTAAGGATTGTCCCCGGAATTTTTACTCCTGCTGTTTATTTGAACCGTAGAATGCATGTACTGCGTATTACTATACATTCAATTGTTCAATTAAACGATAAAACTGAGTCTTCAAGAGTTCGACAGCGAAAAAGGTCAAACTTTACGGGGGATATTAAAAACACCAGTAAAAAAAGCAGGAACAGATGAGGGTTTCTATGTCTCCCGGTCTAAACCTTTTTTGTGAAGCAAATGGTCCCATCCCGCAATCGTGAGGGCCAGCGTACTGATGACCAGGAGGCTTGCCAGCGGCTGCCAGATCACAAATCCACCAATAGTACCCAACACAGCCCCGAGATACTGGATTGTGAGCAGATGTTCGTTGGTTACTCCTTTGATCATGGCTTCCAGGCGGCCTTCATCATATGCCTGAACATTCTCTTCCACAATCTGGCGTACATCAAGGCGCTCTATGAGAGAATGGATAACATCCGTGAGGGTTTCATCAATGGTCTGCTGGTTTTCACTAAGCAGGGAGGGGATTCTGTCCAGGTAATCTTCTACAGGGTTTTGCTCCTCAAAAAGGTGATCGGGGAGTTCCCTCAGTGCTTCATCTACCAGTTCCCCGATCTGACGTCCTCGAATAAAGGTATACGCCCGGAGTGCGGCTCTGTCTAACGGATTCGTGTTAACAGACCGTTCTACCTGCCGGGAAACCGACTCTGCGATCGAGCGCCTCATTTCAGGTTCCTGCAGAATAGTATTGAGGGTTTGCCTGAGCCAGGCAGTGATCTCATCCCGGAACTCCCGGTTTTCGGTTCCCCTAACTATTGTTGTGGCAATCAGGCTGCGGTAACGGCTGATGGCCTGTGTTTTCTGGAGCTTCTCCCGGATCAACTCTGCATTAATCAGGTCGGCCGAAACGGAATCGGCCAGGCGCGTGGCAATACGGTTTTTGTGGGCGGGAATTAAACCCTGACCCAAAAGCGGTCGTCTTTTTACCGGGTGGAACAGCATGGTTATGGCAATCCGGTTTGTGAGAAAACCGATCAGACCACTGATGGAGGTGATGCGCAGAAGCCCTTCAAACGAAACAGCGTATCCCATCAGGTTTGATGTTACACCGTTGAAATCCCAGTAAAAAGAGAAACCGAACACAGCAGCAAGTATCCAGGGGATAGGCCTCAGAAGGGTGAGGATTTGAGGCCCTTTTGGCGATTCGGATTGACGGTTGCTCTGCCGGTGTGTTCCCCCGGGGACCCTGAACCTGAAATAGGTTTTAAGAATATCCCTCAGGGATTTTTCACTGTTTGTCTCACGCGATTCGTTGTGATTCATAGCGGTTCTGTCAGTTGGGTTTCCGGGATGTGAAAGACGTGAAAACGGGTTCCAGGGTTTCAGCTGTTACTCCCGGTTCGTCGGCCAGGTCACGTAGTGTTTCCAGCAGGTTTCGGAGGTTTTCAGCCTGGTGAAGGTACGGCTCCAGTAACGGACCCGGCCTGACATGACCAGAGCTGTTGATGCTGATTTTTTTCCGGTGGATGGCCCCGTCGAGAAAAGCCCCGAACCCGGAGGGCCGAAGCACACCCAGCCGGCACAACTGAAAGCCAAGATCAGCCGCGGGAAGCACAGGAGTGAGGTGGGTGTGGGGATGACCGGTCTGCACCGATGATCCAAAATGTACCTCAAACTCTTCCGATGAATACAATGCAGGAATTTGTGATGGCATGGTGATGGAGCTAACCGTTGCGGCATACAGAAGTTCATAAACGTCTGCAATGGCGGTTGGCAGATGGCGCTTTACCCACGAGGGTGTGACACCGAGCTGCAGTGCGTGAACGGCTTCGTGGGCAGTTTTTGCGGCTGTCTGTGAGCGAAGTGCAACGGGCATAAACTCATTTAAAGATCGTTCGGCAATCCACTGACCCTGGAGATTGTTCCAGGTAGATTGATAATACGCCCGCTCACTGCTTCGCGGGTAGGAGATAAGGCCCGCGTCTGTTTCCGAATGCACGGTTTCAAAAAGTGACCGGAGACGTTCCTGGGCATCCTGGTATGAATTGATTTGGATTTTCTTCACAATTGCAGAGACTGCATCAAACGTAGAAATTGGCTGGTGCTGATGCCAGAAGGAGGTGTTGGAAGGGGTCACGGAAGCCTTCTTGTTAAGCGGGATCGATACGGAATTGTTGCTGAACAATTCTTTTCCGTCGGGCGTAGTAAATGTATTGGTTTCCGCAGTTGACCCAAACAGGGCCGCAAGGCCGGCTTCCTTCATAGTGAGGTTTGGCATGGCACGGTTCCAGGCTGACTGTATGGTGTACCGGTTTTGTAATCCGGAGAAGAGCTGGTCTGCGGATTGCGGCCATGTAGTATCTAAAAGTGTTTGTATGGCACCAACGCCCACGGATGTAATCATGCCGCGTTCAACGCGAGTTAATGAAAATTCTCTGGCAATTGTCCATGCGATAAAATCTCCTGCAGGATCGGGGTCGGTAGCTACAACAATTCGCACCATCTGGCGCATCAGGCGCCGGAGTTCATTGCGCTCTTCCAGTTTCCCGGGAAGTGCTTTTCGTTTGAGGCGTTGGGTTTGTTCATCAAATTGCGGACTCCACAAAAAACCACCGGTGGCAAAGACGGTAATGTGTGGTGGTGAGCTGCGCATGAGACGATCAGCCAGCACCGGCGACTCTACAATCACAAGTGTGAGCTCGCGTATAGTACTGTTCACTTTGAAAATGTTTCCAGGTAGTGATCTTCAAGACGGGTCATCTCTGATTTCTCATCAGCCGATTGGTCGTTATACCCGGCAAGATGCAGCAAACCGTGGATCAGTACTCTTCGATACTCCTGGAGGGGAGATGTGCCGAATTCAGCACTCTGCTCTGTAATTCTTGGCGCACAGCAGTAGAGGGTACCTTCTATTGCTTGATTTCCAGGCTCCTCATCATAGCGGAAGGAGATGATATCCGTGACATAGTCTCGCTGAAGATAGGTTTTGTTGATATCCACAATTCCTTCTTCGTTGGTGTAAACCAGCTCTATGCTTGCAAAGGAGATCTTTTCACCGGATTCCACTGCCGACAAAACAACCTCTGCATCTGCTGGACTGATTGGAACAGGCAGGCCGGAAGGGTTGAAGAGCTCAATCTTTTCCGAAGGCGAATTCCGGAAAGAGTCAGGAAATTTCGTCATCATCAAAGCTGAAGTCGTCCATGCCCTCGGTTTCGGTGAGCGAAAGAGCTACGCCACACATCATCAGGTCTTCGGGGAGTTCGGTAAAATCACCTTTCAGCACTTCGTCTCCAACATTTGAGTATAAACTGCAGCCGGCGCCCTCTTCTATAATCAGCCCGGAAGTAAGTCCTTTCTGTTTTCCGAAAAACGTAACCTGTTTTAGCATTTTACTGGAAATAAATGCGGTGCAATTGTGAAGCTGCATAAACGTGGCACCGCTGTATACCGATACCATGTTCATCCGTTTATCATCAATTTCGAGCCCAAGATGTATTTCGAGAGCAAGTTTTCGTCCTTCCTCTTCATTTACCAGTTCAAGCCGGAACAGGTCGTCGCCAATAGGTTTAGCTTTTGCATTGAGTACGTTGGCGATCTCTGCAATATTTTCATTTGTGAATTCGTGAATCATGCGGGTCCTTCAGGTTTTCAATCAAAGGTGGTTTTTAATATTCCGTCTTCCAGGGACAGAAAATATAATCAATTCTGTTTCCAACGCTGAGTTTCCAGCGTTAGAAGGTACAGATTCAAAAAAAAAATTTAAGTTGATAAGAAAGTTTAGAATTTAATTTGATAACCACACGGGCTCTGCACCGGGGTAGTTTCATACGTTTTGTTCAGAAAAATAGCATTAAATATACGGTGCCGAAAACACATTTTAAATGCCAAGCCCAAAACGGCTCACCTCTTCTCTGCTTGCATCCGCGCTGTCGGGCAGCTGTAGTCTGCCTTCAGTGATATCATTTACGTCCTGCCTGAGTTGTTCGGCGTCCGTTTCATTACCGGTTTCATAAAAGATATGCTGTAAAATAGTGAGTCTGCTCACTGTAAAACTGACCTCTTGCATAAGTTCATCCCGGCTGGAGTTGCGCTGGTTATAACGATCCTGGTATGCGCGATAGCGGTCCATTTGTGCATTTGCCCGTGCGCGTTGTGAATCTTCATCAAGATCTGACAGTTCCCGATCGAGGGAATTGAGCTCTTTAATATCGTAGGTTAGCTCATGTTTAAGCCGGTCTGCCACATGACTGGAAAGGTCGGTTGCAGCCTCATGTTCATCAACCCGCAAATACCTGTAGGCATAGAGAGCGGGGATCGTCCAGTCGTTTTCAATTGTGCGGAACGGGATTTTTTCTTCACCAAATGTTAACCACTCAGCAGCCTTTTCCTGTTCACCATTACGGATATAGGTATCGGCTAACTGTGTAAACCCATACCTGTAGTTACTAAGCATCCGCCTTATATTTTCATCAAAGTAGACGGTTGGGCTGTTCCATTGATTAAATTCAAATGTTGACAGGCGGTCGGCATGTACCTCGGGATTAATGTAGCCGAACTGACCTGTACCTTCCCGTTTTTTGGGAACCACGCGAAATGCTTTTCCTTCAAACTGGAAATAGTCCTGCAGATTCAGCTGGCCATCACCGGCAACTGTGTTGGCAAAATAGATCGGTCTTAGCCACTGGTTCTCCCGAAGCATGTCAAGAATCACAACGTCTTGCGCCTGCAGGTAGTAGCGCATGTTACCCTGCTGGTCTTGTCCGGCAGAACGCCCTTCAAGATACCACGACACTTCATCATCCAATTCCTCAACCGGTATAGAGTAGGGGACAGCAGATTGTAGCTGGTTATCGAGCAGCGGCGTGATGTCTACTCCCTCGAGTTCTGCGGATGGGTCATTATATATCGTTGAAAGCAGGGATTTATTTACTGGAATATTGATATCACGCGGTTCAAAGATTTCGAACTGGGTAGTTAGCTGTTCAATTTCTTCATCAGATAGACTGATAGGCAGTGGTAGTGATTCATGAGTCTGCCGGTCGCGCAACTGTTTGATATACCAGTCTGTGTTGAGCAGGCTAAGGTTTACAACCCGTACATCTGTTCGAATCCCTTCAACTTCCTGCAGGTACCAAAGTGGAAATGTATCGTTGTCTCCGTTTGTGAAGAGTATCGCATTTTCTTCAACGGAGTTTAATAAATTATAGGCGTAATCGCGGGCAACATAACGCTCGCTTCGATCGTGGCTGGGGTAATTTTGTATACCCATCCATACCGGAACGGCTGCCAGCAGTACGGCCATGGTTCCGTAAGCCGCTACCTTTTTACTGGAAACCAGCCGTTTAACGAGTTCAGTTACAGCAGTTGCACCAATACCAACCCAAATTGAAAAAGCAAAAAATGATCCCGCATAGGCATAGTCCCGCTCGCGAGGTTCAAACGGTGTTTGATTCAGGTAAAAAATGATAGCCAGGCCTGTTAAGAAGAAAAGTGCTAAAACAGCCAGTCCCCGGCTCCAGTCTTTCTGGAAATGATAGATCATACCGATTAACCCGAGCAGAAACGGTAAAAAGAAGTAGTAGGAGTGAGCGGGATTATCGGAGTGACGGCTATCAGTAAATCCGGCATACCATTGTGCATCCTGAATGTCGGACTCCCGGCCGATAAAATTCCAGTTAAAATATCTCAGATACATATGGTTCACCTGGTAGCTCCAGAAATAGTCCCAGTCACTGTCGAAATTGGAGTAGTACTGCAGATGGCGTCCCTGGCCGGAATGTCGCCGGGGGAAAAGCTTCTCTTCTTCGCGGTCAATATTCCCCGATTGATTGTCGTACGTATAACCGGTTAGCAGAGGTGATGTACCATATTGGTCCCTGCTGAGATATTTCACAAATTCTGTGAGCGTTGACGGATCGTTTTCGTCGATAGGTGGTTCCGCCTGAGACCGAATCAGTACCAGGGCATAGCTGGAGTACCCGATCATAATCATCATATAGCAAAGCAGCACAATATTGAGATATCGCTTCCCTTTTTTATGTGAGTAGTAGACCCCGTAAATAAGGGCTCCCAGAATCACGGAAATGTAGGTGACGGGTCCGATCAGGCCATAGGTTGAATCCGAGATTTGATTTGCTACATTCGGCAGGTTGATAATGGTGACCGGATAGATCGACAGGAAGCCTGCAACAGATGCGGCAATCGTAATGAGAAATGTTTTTATTGAAAACTCGTAAATCGTAAAATAGATAATGAGTGCCACAAAGAAGATGGCAAGCAGGTTCAACAGGTGAACACCAATTCCGATGCCAAAAAGATAGGCGATGAGTATCAGCCATCGTTCAGAAAAAGGTTTCTTATAGTTTGCCGACCATTTTAAAGCCAGCCAAACCACTAACGCCGATAAAAACACAGAGGAGGCGTACATCTCGGCTTCTACCGCATTGAACCACTGCGTGTGTGAAAACATCAGGGTGAATGCGCCGAGCATTGCACCGCCGTAACTGCCAATTTTATCAGAAAGATCGGTATCATCCAGTGGTCCGCGGAACTGTTCTATCAGGCGGATGATCACCAGGTACAAAAGCATTACCGTGAGTGCCGACACGGTTACGCTGATCATGTTTATGCTCCATGCAACCCAGTCAACCGGGAAAAACATCGACACAACACGCCCCACAAGAGCAAAAAAGGGCGATCCAGGAGGGTGAGCTACCTGGAGGGTGTGAGAAATGGCAATATATTCTGCCGGATCCCAGAAGGAGGTCGTTGGGGCAACGGTTAGCGTGTATACGATGAAAGCCGTGAGCCAGGTAAAGAAGCCAAAAAAGATATTACGTGTTCTGTGCTGCTCAAATACGGATTTGATATCCATTTAGACGTCGTAAAAAGTTAAGTTCAAAATCGTGTTGCGATGGATGCATTTGAAGTAACGCATCTTAACGACAAGAATATAGTAGTTATTTTCACTCCTCTAAGAGATTTTTCAAAAGATACCCAAACAGCTATTGAATGCACAATTAAAAAAAGGGGTTCTCTTCTTTTTGGGTGCCTGGCTCAATTTAAAAGCCTCTCACACTACCGTGTCCCCTCGGATCAGCTGCACCGGTGCGGACACCCTCTTCATCAATCACAAGAATGTGCGTACGTGCCAGCGTGGAAATATCATGCAGTTCATGGCCTTTTTCCTCAAGTGCATGCTTAACATCATCGGGCAGTGTATGTTGTTCATAAACAATTCTGTCGGGAAGCCACTGGTGGTGAAATCTGGGCATTAAGATGGCCTGAGCGGCATCCATTCTAAAATGAATTACATTCAAAATGTTTTGAAGGGTAGCTGAAATAATAGTTGGGCCACCCGATCCGCCCGCAATCATCCTCAGTTCACCGGATTGGGTGACTATTGTGGGACTCATGCTGCTGAGCATCCGTTTGCCGGGCTCAATAGCATTTGCCTCGGCACCGATCAGTCCAAACATGTTGGGTTCGCCGGGCTTGGCCGAGAAGTCATCCATCTCGTTATTCAGTAAAAAACCGGCTCCTTCCACCGTCATGAAGTTGCCATAGGATCCGTTCAGCGTGGTTGTTACCGCAACGGCATTGCCTGAGCCGTCAACAACTGAAAAATGCGTGGTTTCGTCCGATTCGGTATGCCCTGTAATTGACCCGCGGCGGATCTCATCGCTTGATGTGGCATGCTCCGGGTTAAAATCAGAAAAGCGGCGATCCAGGTACGGTTTTGAGATGAGAGTGTCCAGCGGCATCTGCTCAAAATCGGGATCGCCAAGGTAATAGTTTCGGTCCGCAAATGACCGACGGAACGCTTCTGTGAGCAAATGGATGTATCCGGAAGAGTTGACGCCCATATCTTCATTTAATGGATGCTTAATCATGTCAAGGACCTGCTGCATGACCACACCTCCGCTGCTGGGTGGCGGCATCATGTGTATCTGGTGATCGTTAAATGTGGCCGTGAGTGGAGTACGCCATTCACTTTCGTAATTCCGGAGATCGCGAAGTGTCATAATCCCTCCGTGTCTTCTCTGTTCACGGATGATCATCCGGGCTGTAAGGCCGGAGTAGAACCCGTCACGCCCCTGCCGAGCGATGCGCTGCAGGGTTTCGCCAAGCTCGGTTTGGATAAACCGGTGCCCCTCATGCCAGTCGGTGCCGTCTGGCCGGGTGAACCGTTTTCGGGAGGTTTCAAACGCCTCAAAATTTTCGCGATTCCGGTTCAGACTTTGTGCGTGTGAGTGGGTTAGCCGAAAACCTGAGTTTGCAAGCCGAATGGCCGGTTCCATGATCACCTCAAGCGGCAGGGTCCCGTAGCGCTCCAGCGCGCTGATCATCCCGTCTACCGTGCCGGGCACACCGGATGCAAGGGCCCCGCGCCGGCTCAAATCAGGATTGTATTCTCCGTCTTCATCTAAAAACATGGTTCTTGTTGCTCCGGAAGGAGCTTTTTCTCTGAAATCGAGCGAATGGATTTCTCCGTTGGCCAGCCGGATCATTGCAAAACCTCCACCACCAATATTGCCGGCCCGGGGGAGTGTTACGGCAAGGGCAAACTGAACAGCAATGGCAGCGTCTACGGCATTTCCACCCATTTCCAGAATTTTAATTCCTGCCTGCGTGGCGTGGTCATCGGCTGTCACAACCGCAGCTTCATGATAGGGGGCCGGGGCAGCTACCTGGGCAACAGCCGGTTTCACGTGAATGAGCAGAAGAGTTATAATCAGGAGTTGAAACAGCTTGCCATGCATAGATAGTAAGTAATTTGAATGGTCAGTTAATTTTGATACTCATCAGTTTAGGTTGAGTTTCCAGAAATTACGCCCTGGGGTGAAACTCTTTGTGTACCTGGTGGAGTAGTGAACGGTCAACGTGGGTATAGATTTCAGTTGTCATAATACTGCTGTGGCCAAGCATCTCCTGAACAGCGCGGAGATCGGCGCCGCCCTCCAGCAGGTGTGTGGCGAATGAGTGCCGAAAGATATGCGGGTACACATTTTTTTTGATTTCGGCCTTTTCTGCATATTTGTTTACAATATTCCAGATGCTCATTCGGCTGAGGGGCCCGCCGCGCTGGTTTAAGAAAAGTTTATTTTCTGCTTTCGCCTTGTTCTTTGAGCTCAAAAAACGTCCCCGAACCTGCTCCAGGTAGTGTTCGATGGAAGTTTGGGCATGCTCGCCCACGGGTACCAGCCGCTCCTTATTCCCCTTCCCGTATACGCGGATAAAACCAATCTCAAAAAAAAGATTGTCTTGCTCAAGCCCGGTTAATTCACTCACGCGCATACCGGTAGCGTATAGGGTTTCAAGGATGGCGGCATCCCGAATACCTGCATCGGTTGTTCTGTCAGCCTGATCAATTATGGATAAGACTTCATCAGCCGTTAAAACATCCGGTAATTTCTGAGCTTTCTTTGGCAGGTCAACCAGTTCCGCGGGGTTGGCATCGGCAAAATTTTCAACCACGGCAAACTCGTGAAAACTGCGCACACTGGAGATGTTTCGGGCAATAGTTCCGGGTGACAGGCCAAGGTCGGCAAGCTGATCCAGGAACTGTTCGATATGCCGGAGCGTAATACCGCCCAGATCTTTTAACCGGCACTCTCTTGCCAGGAAATCCAGGTATCGGCGGAGATCGTTTTCATAGGAGAGGGTAGAGTTTTCGGCCAGCCCTTTTTCTACCCGTATAAATTGCAGATACTGTTTAAGTTCTTGTTTAAACGGCTCGTTTGGCATAGAATATCAGCTGTAAATGAGGCATACATCGGTCATCTTGCATTCTGTCGGTTTGATATCGCCTCCAGAGTTTCCCTTCATGAGGAACCGGCACGGGGTTCTTCACCACCGGTCGACTCTTCTTCAGTTTCGTCCCCGGTGTTGGTGTTTTCCGGGCTTTCGTCGTTGCTCTTTGGATCAGGTTTCCCGTTGCTGCTTTCGTCAGACGTTTTGCGGCGGTCTGCTTTTTTGCCTTTTGACTGGTCATCATCGGGATATTCAACACGACTGTGATACACACCCACGAGGATACTCAAAAATGTCTCTTTTATGATCTGAATATGCCGGAACGTAAGCGGACAGTTATCGAGCTGTCCCTCACGGATATGATCCTCTGTAATTTTATCGATCAGCGTTTCGAGCTTGTTATACGTTGGGTTTTTCATCGCACGGGAGGCCGCTTCAACACTATCGGCCAGAAGAAGGATTCCCTGTTCCACGGTGAATGGGATAGGGCCATCATACCGAAAATCTTCTTCGGGTACTTCCGCTTCTTTATCGGCATTTTTTTGTGCTTTTCCGTAGAAGAACCGAATCAGGCTGGTGCCGTGGTGTGTTTTAATAAAGTTTACGATCAGTTCGGGAATGTTGTTTTTCCGGGCCATTTTCACCCCGTCGCTAACGTGAGCTTTAATAATCAGCGCGCTCATTTTAGCTTTCAGTTTATCGTGATCGTTTCCTTTGTTTTGATTTTCAATAAAATAGCTTGGTTTCACCATTTTGCCGATATCATGATACATCGCTCCCACACGGCAGAGAAGAGAATTGGCCTCAATGGCTGAGGCAGCGGCTTCGGCAAGATTGGCCACCTGTAAACTGTGATGAAAGGAACCGGGGGCCTTATTCATCAGGTCTTTCATCAGTTTGTGGTTGGTATCGCTGAGTTCGAGGAGTGTAAAATCTGTCGTAACTTTAAAGGTTTTCTCGATAATAAGAATCAGCGGATAGGTGAACAGAATGAAAACCGAATTGATGGCAACCGCCATGGTTGTTTCAATAAATGGGGTCCACCCGGCAAACCGGGCAAGTGCAAAACCGCCAAGAACAAGCATATAGCTTGCAAAAACAATTGAGGGAGTGGAGAGGAAAAACTGCGACCTGTTTTTGATATCGCGAACACTGAATATCCCAAGGCTGCAGGCTGTGATGGTTGCCACCAGGTACTCAAAATTATTATCGTGCATGAGCGCGGTAATGATGGCCAGGGTGATTGTTGTCATCAGGCCCACCCTCGAATCAAAAATAATGGTGAGAATAATGGGTGCCACAGCAATCGGGATGATAAAACTGTTTACATCATCAAAATGATAGACCACGGCACTTGCCACACTCAGCAACGTAAGGATGAGAAACACCATCAGGAAATTAGACACATTATTGAAGATCTGTTTCCTGTATAGGTAGAGGTAGTAGAGAAAGAGGATGGTGACAAGTATGATTACCAGTCCTTTTCCGATTTGGCGCGTAACGCGTTCAAACTGGGTAGCCGTAGAGGCCCGTGCCTGAGCAAGACTTTCCAGCTTGTTCGCTTGTTCCGAAGTCACAATATCTCCGCGGCGGATAATCATTTCCCCATTGGACACCACGCCTTTCGTGCGCGATATTTCATTCAGGTTCTCTTCGAGGTTCGCTTCTGTATCTTCTTCACTATATACCCAGTTTGGCTCGAGGATTTGATCAATCAGCTGCAGTGCAACCCTTGCTATGTCTGTGCTGTAGCTGTCTCTCAACTCATCTTCAGCAAACTCCAGGGCATCGGCACGATCATACGTGCGGTTTAGGCTGACCGTTCTTTGGGTTCGTTCATCCAGGTTGCGAACTGTAATTTCCCGGCTCTCAAGTTCTTCTTTTGAGCGGTCAATCACGCCGCTGTTGTATAATTGTGTTAACAGAGAACTTACCGATTCGCGAATTTCAACAAGTATGGTGTTATCCTCATCCTGTTCATTATCTATGCGTATTTCAGCATATTCTTCAAGCAAAACAGACCACACCCTTTCTGAAAGTGAAATATTGGAGTACTCTTTTTCCTGCTCATATCGGATACTGTCGTTTCTTGCGGCCGGTTCATCATTCTGTTTTGCCCGCTGCCACTGCACATAGGTGTCAATAACGGGCTGAAGGTTTCGGTAAAGGGAATCAATTTCCGCTTCAGAATCATCTCTTACGTCATGATTGATGTGAAAAACGGGCGGTGTTTGCTCTCGGATCTCCTGGCGTTCGTTAGCAAGCTCTTCATCGGTCTTAATCAGTGAGTATGTGAAGGGGGCAGTCAGGTCATCTGCTCTCCAGGGTTCACCCTCTGAGTAGTTTGCGATGGGCTGGTAAATTACATCCGGCGTGGCGTAAAGGACAATAGAAAGAAAACCAAGGACAATAAGCACCCGGAAAAAAATTTTCCGGCGGTTTTCTGCTTCCAGCTCCTCCTTTTTTTTCTTTTCGCCAATATTGGGTGCGCCTTGAGACTTTTTTCGGCCCAATCCTAATGTGTCGAGTATCTTCATCAGTGGAGAAACAAGTAAAAGGGTTTAACTATCCGCATAACATATCATGAATACATGAACTTAATGATACCAAAATATTTTGGGGCAATATAGAAAGGTTTCAGTTTATTCTGGATCCCGGCCAATCAGCTCGTTAAACCTGTGCTCATTTATAATGGGAATACCCAGTTTTTCGGCTTTATCAAGCTTGCTGCCGGCAGATTCGCCCGCCAAAAGGTAATCGGTGTTGCTGCTGACGGATGAGGTGGTTTTTCCTCCGTGCTTTTCGATCCATTCTGTTGCTTCCTTTCGGGTTAATGTGGGTAGTGAACCTGTCAAAACAAATGTTTTGCCCTCAAACAAGGACGATTTCTGCTCCTTTTTCTCTGATTCAAACGTTACCCCGGCCTTTTTAAGTGTCTCAATAATCTGCCTGTTTTTGGGATTAGAAAAGAACGCTTGGACTGACCCTGCAATTTTTGGTCCAATAGAAGGGACGGCTGTGAGCTGTTCTTCACCGGCCTGAATTAAGGTTTCAAGATCAGGAAACGCACCGGCCAGGTCTTTGGCAACGGTTTTACCGACAAACCGGATTCCTATCGCAAAAAGAACCCGCTGAAAGGGCTGCTGTTTGCTTTCTTCAATTGCATTGATAAGGTTTTGAGCACTTTTTTCTGCCATTCGCTCAAGCGGCAGCAGATCTTTTTTTGTCAGTGAATAGAGATCTGCATACGAGGTGATGAGGCCTGCGTCCACAAGCTGGTCGACAACTGCCTCACCGAGGCCTTCGATGTCCATGGCATCACGCGAGGCAAAATGGGTAATTCGCTCCCTGACCTGCGGGGGACAGGCCTGGTTTTCACAGCGCCATTTTACTTCCCCCTCAAATTTAACAAGTTTTTCGCCGCAGGCAGGACATTTGCCTGGCATTTGAAACGGGTCTGGCCGGTTCTCACGATCCGGGTTTACAACTGAAATTACCTGCGGAATAATTTCACCCGCTTTTTCAACTATTACAGTGTCGCCGGGACGAATATCTTTCCGGTGTATTTCGTCCTCGTTATGCAGGGAGGCCCGTTTAACGGTAGTGCCTGCCAATTCCACGGCTTTTAATTCGGCCACCGGTGTGATGCTGCCCAGCCGCCCAACCTGAAGGGTGATAGACTCAATAACAGTGGTCGCCTGGTCCGCTTCAAATTTGTATGATATGGCCCATCGCGGCGCCTTGGATGTATTGCCGAGCTGCCCGCGATACTTCTCTTCATTCACTTTAATCACAACGCCGTCTGTATCATAGGGGAGATTGTGTCGTAAACGGTCCCATTTTTCGATAATCTCCAGTACATCATCAATATGTTCGCACAGTTCAAAGTGATCGCAGACGGGAAAACCAAGAGATTCTAATAGGTTCATTTTAGATTCCTGCGTTCGTTCGGGCTTATCATCATCCAATATGAGGTCGAACACAAACAAACGGATAGGTCGCCTTGAAACTTCCCTGGGATCCTGCATTTTCAACGAGCCTGCAGTACTGTTCCTTGGGTTTGCAAACGGCTGCAGCCCATTTTGTTCCCTGAATTCATTCAAACGAATAAAAGCCTCTTTTTCCATATAGGCTTCTCCCCGAACTTCAAGAACGTCGGGCGCATCAGCCGGTAATGTCAGCGGGATATCCCTGATGGTGCGAATATTTTGTGTGATATCATCACCCCGTTCACCGTCTCCGCGTGTGGCTCCAAGCTCCAGTGAACCGTTTTCGTACCGCAGACGGATAGATGCTCCGTCAAATTTTAGTTCAACAGCATATGAGAAGGGTGCCTCACCGAGCCTGTCGCGTACACGGCGGTCAAAATCCTGCAGATCGTCTGAGTTGTAGGTGTTATCCAGGCTAAGCAGCGGGACGGGGTGTTCAACTGTTGGAAATTGTGATGTGGGACTGCCGCCAACCCGCTGTGTAGGGCTGTCCGCTGAGGTCAGATCAAATCTGTCTTCAATGTCCCGCAGCTCTTTCAGAGCTTCATCAAACTCCCTGTCACTGATAAAAGGCCTTGCTTCTTCGTAGTAGGCCCGGTTAGCACGATGGAGGAGGCCTCGTAATTCATCTGCCCGTTCTTTAGCCGTAGTTTTGTCCATGATTTTCAACTTCTGATCCACTGCAGGTAATTCTATTAAAATGATGGGCGCGATATCACCGTATCCGGTTCAGAAACATCCTGTGGAAGCTCGAAAGGTACTGGAGTAGCCCATGATGGATCTGAATCAAAAACGGAACGGGTCAGTTCCAGTGCATTTTCGTTCGGGTTATAAAATTGTTCTCTCACGGATTCAATCCGGTTACCGTTCAGAAAAAGCATCATGTCGGAGTAGCTCCCCGAAACCCGAATCGTATCGGCAAACTCAAAGTTATAGGCAACACCCTGGTCCAGCCAGTACGGATCAATTCTGGGTTTAAGGTCACTCCAGACACGCACAGGGTCAAGTTGGCCATTTGCAGCATATACCGTTAAATAAAGTGTGTCTGCAAGCACGGCTTCGGGCTCAGGTTCCTCCGGTTGATCTTCAGAGAGATCGAGGGAAAGATCCTGGCCGGTATTGGGTTCTTCAAGAGGGGTTGCGGGTGGTTCAGCCGGCATCTCTTCCTCAGATCCTAACAGGTCGAACTGGGAGATAAGGACGGCAGATGCAACGAGAAGAATCACAATTAAACCGGCACTTATTATCCAAACCGGTGGCTGGGAACGCTGCTTTTTATAGCCTTTACCCACACCGGCCCAATCGATACTGCGAAGGCCGGGAGATGATGGTGTATCGGTAGATGAAGTTTTACCGGATGATGAACCGGCTTTTGATGGCTCTGGTTTATTGTCAGCATCATCACCTGCAAAGGTAAAAGAGGGAGATTTACGTTTCTTCCGGGATTTTTTATCAGTTTCGTCGTCAGTTGAGCTTTCTTCGGCAGGCGATTCCGGTTCTTCTTCCAGGAGTTCAGGAAATTGCTGAAGCAGTAAATTGGTGTAATTGCCAAGTTCCTCCTGGTCAAGCGCACGCAAAATCAAATCATTGTCCAGTTTTAACGCCCGCCCGTACGTCCTTACAAAGCTTCGTATATAGGTATTAATTTCAGTTGAGTCGTGAAAAATCGATCCGTCTTCAATAGACTCAAGAGTATTTATGGGAAGTTTTGTGGCTTTCTGGATATCCTCAATCGTATATCCGCGGTGTTCTCGTATAGTTTTCAGGTCCCTTCCTAAGGATGGCATGCGCAATAATTTGAATTGATGGTAATTCGGTTCAAATCTAATTAAATCTGAACCTATCTAAAAGAAAGCTGATAAAACAACCTGTAAATCCTTTTGGTTGTCTGTAAAGGCTGGTTATATCCAGTCCACATTCATCAAAACAGTATTTGCCGATGAAAGAGTTCGAATGAGTAATAATCCCGGTTCGATCCCAAAATTTATAACGTCTCATATAAAAGTAGTCCAAAAAAGCGTCACCAGGTACTTGATGAGGGATCTCCATCCGTTGATATGGTTAGGAGATCCCGGATCGGGGTCCGGGATAACTTTTCTGCAATACCGCGCTCTTTTTGGACAGTCAAATTGTATAAAACACAGTTCTTTTTATTAAAGTTAGCGCTTACGCCCACGTCCTCTTCCGCCGGTAACCGGATAAGCTTCTATCGAGCCCTGTCGGGACTTGAAAGAGAGGGGGCAAAATAAATCATTCTGCCATAGAAGTTTACCTGAGTCGAAAAATGTTATCCAATTTTCACACTGCCTCTTTAAAAGGCGGTTTTTTCAAACAAATTTTACTTATCGTACTCAGAATAATATATCTTTTTATAAAGTTTGGCTATTCATTCAAATTACGCACATTTTCTGTTTATTCGTTCACTGTTTGCGAATAGATTAGCGGTATTTTTAAGAGAGGTGTACCAGTGGGACAGGACTTATTTCATCCGCATTAATTTAGTGGTATGGTTTTCTGTAACGGTCGCAGTTATTTCAACTTGACACTATCAATTTTCTGATTCAAATTAATGAGGTGAAGATTACGCGTATTACAAATGGAGAGAGAATGAAAGAAAAATTAACCAGGTTCATTCAGCCTGTCACTGACGTGGCATTTCCGCCCGTTTGCGCCTGCTGCGGTGAAATGTTAATGAAACGTGATGATGTCATTTGCGATGAATGCCTTGAATACCGTTTTGAACAGGATGGTGCAGGTGATGACGTATTGCTGCCCGACACTGTAGGATTCAGATTTTCCATGTGGCAATTCGATAAAATGGGATACCTGCAAGATTTGCTGCATAAACTTAAATACGATCACGTAACCGGCGTCGGTTTCAGGCTCGGCCAGCAGGTCGGACGGGCGCTGATCGGGTCCGGTTTCTTTCATGATCCCGGCAATTCAATATGGATACCGGTTCCCTTGCATAAGAAAAGGCTTAGGAAGCGTGGCTACAATCAATCCAGAATGATTGCCGATGGATTAGCTTCGGTAACAGGTATCGAAGTTATTGCGGAAGATGTGGTCAGCAGAGTCAAGCGTACGCACACTCAAACAGGTTTGAACAGTGGTGAGCGGATAAAGAACTTAAACGGTGCGTTTCAGGTTAATAAAGGTGAGGCAGTTGCCGGCCAAACCGCTATCATTGTTGATGATGTGTTCACCACGGGTGCCACTACGTTTGAGCTTGCCGGTGTACTCTCAAAAGCGAGCGATACACCCTGCGGCATTGTTACGATAGCCCGCACTTGAGCCTGCAATTTTTCAGGAATTAGGGTATCTTAGATATTATGTTTGGAAAGAAATCGCACAGAATTAACATTCTGGAATCACCCGTATCAACGATTACATCAGCAGGCCACTGGTTCTTTGCTACCCGCAAAACCATTGAAGAATACGTACCCGGTATATTAGATAAATACTCCTTTGAGACGCTGATTCATAAGTCCGTCGCGTGGATCGACAGTGCCGACTCTCTGGGTATGATTCTTTACTTTGCGCTTGCGTTTTGGGTTAACCCCTGGCTGGCTGCCGGTATAACACTGCTTTTCCATATTGGATGGTATTTTAATAAAAGTGCTTTTGTAACCGTCTCATTCACCCCGGTATTACGTGTCATTAACCACGAATTTTTTCAACTACTGCTTGCCGGTATATTACTGAGCCTTATGGGGATGAGAGGTATGTATCTCGCACTTGGATTTGGCATTCTTTTTTTCTTTCTCTTTAAGATAGGGTTGATGAGAAGGCTTTGGGATAAACTGGATGAACGAAATATGACAGACAGTCTGCCGTTAAACGACCGGGTACTTAAAATGCTTTTAATCCGGTATTCCATACGGGAAGATATTGCACCGGGTGAAGTACAACGGCTTGAGGATCATGTCCAGGAAGCAGTCATAAAATTTAACAGTAAAAAAAAGAAATGAAGTATACGCGTCTTTTTCTTGTACGCCATGGAGAAACAGATTTTAACAGAAAGGGAATGATGCAGGGCCGTGGAATTGATGCTCCGCTGAATGATATCGGGATAAAACAGGCAGAGCTGGTGGCCAGTACCCTGGAACCGGAAGGGGCCGAAAAGGTGATCGCGAGCAGTATGCAGCGCGCAATTCAAACCGCGCAGCCATTATCCGACCGTATTTCACGCACTGTTCACACATATCGCGACCTGGATGAAATGGATTTTGGTGATCTTGAAGGCAAGCGCTCTGCAGATATTCAACGGGAGCTGAACGATCTTCATCAAACCTGGGTAGCCGGTAATATTACCCAGACAATTCCAGGGGGCGAATCCCCCCAGCAGGTCTTCGACCGTGCCGACAGCTGTATTCGAGGGATATTAAATGACGATGGTCCCCAGACCAAAGTACTTTTTCTGCATGGCCGGTTGATCCGGATACTACTCTCGAAATGGCTTGGGTACGGCCTGGAAAATATGCATAAAATTGAGCATCAAAACGGGGCGATAAATCACATCATGAAAAACCATGTGAGCTTTAATGTTGTCTATTTAAACCGAACGGACCATCTCTCCACTGAAAGCCTCACCGGCTGAACAAGCCAAACAGAAACAGGCAAAAACACAGTTTCTGCGAATGGAATCCGGTGCACAAAGGTTACACACAAATAACGATCACAAGAACCGTTGAAAAGAACGAAATATGAGCGAGAAAGTTCGAAATATGTTTGCTGACATCGCTGATGATTACGATAAAATCAACAGCATATTATCATTTGGGGTACATGGTGTTTGGCGCAAGAAAACCGTAGAGATGAGCCGGGCTAAACCGGGAGATCGTGTGCTTGATTGTGCTACAGGTACCGGCGACCTGGCGTTTGAATTTAAAAAACGGGTGGGCCATGCCGGCCATGTAACGGGCACGGATTTTTGCAAGGAGATGATAGAACATGCTCCTGACAAGGCCGATAAAAAGCAGCTTGTGGTAGAGTTTGAAGTAGCCGACGCAATGGATCTTCCGTACGACGACAATACGTTTGATGTTGCCAGTATCGCCTTTGGTATCCGGAATGTAGATGATCCGCTCGTATGCCTGAATGAAATGGCGCGTGTGGTTAAACCCGGAGGAACGGTTGTGATACTCGAATTTGGCCAGCCAGACGGGTTCGTTAAATATCCCTACCGTTTTTACAGTAAATATGTGATGCCAACTGTGGGTGGATGGATCAGCGGAAATAAAGATGCCTATACTTATCTCCCGAAAACAAGTGCAGCTTTTCCTGCCGGGCCCGCTTTTCTGGATCTGATGAGCAAAACCGATCAGTTTTCGAAAAAAGAATCGGAAAGCCTCACCGGCGGAATAGCCTATGTATATGTGGGTACCGTGAAAGATAATTAGTATATTGCCCGCCTTGCAGTAATCAATAAGTTAATAGCTTGTAAATACAGTATCCCGTGAGGATTAACATTGGTTGGAAAGAGCCGGATCAGCGGGGTAAATTTTGCAGATGCTGTTAACAAATCCGATCGAATTTAAAACCCACTATCTATGCTGATTGAAGAGATTAAAAACTACATTCCTCACAGATATCCTTTTCTGCTTGTAGACAGAGTACTCGAAATTGAGGAAAAACGGATTGTAACCCTGAAAAATGTGACCGTGAACGAAGAGTTTTTCAACGGCCATTTTCCGGGAGCTCCCATCATGCCGGGTGTGCTGCAGGTAGAAGCGATGGCACAAAGCGGATGTCTTATGCTGATGAACAGTACACTCATTGAAAACCCTGACGAAGTGCTGATTGTATTTACAGGAATCAATAATGCTAAATTCAGGAAATCTGTGGTTCCGGGCGATCAGCTTCGAATGGAGGTGGAACTGGCCAATCATCGCAGAAATTTCGTAAATATGAAGGGACAGGCAACGGTAGACGGAAAAGTTGTATGTCAGCTTGATGCTTCTTCTGCCATTGTACCCCGGGAGAACGGATGAGCACACAAAAAAAGAGGGCGTCGCGGACGGATAAAGTAACCACCCAAACTGTTGTTGAGATGAAACAGAAAGGGGAGAACATCAGCATGCTTACTGCCTACGATTATACGATGGCGGGTATCGTCGACTCCTCGGGGATTGATGTGATTCTTGTTGGGGATTCGGCCAGTAACGTGATGGCCGGGTACGATACAACTGTTCCCATGACGCTCGATCATATGATCTACCACACCTCGTGCGTGGTGAGAGGCGTTGAGCGGGCTCTGGTCATCGCTGACCTCCCATTTATGAGCTACCAGGTTACGGCAAAAGAGGCGCTGACCAGCGCAGGACGTATGATGAAAGAGGCCGGAGCACACGCGGTAAAACTGGAAGGCGGAAAAACCATCACCAAAACAGTAAAACGCATTGTTGATGCCGGTATTCCCGTAATGGGCCATCTGGGCCTTACCCCTCAAAGCATCTACAAATTTGGTACCTACAAAGTGCGTGCGAAAGATGAAGAGGAAGCCGACCAGCTTCTCGAAGATGCGCTGAAACTCGAAAAAGCAGGTGTTTTTTCTGTTGTACTGGAAAAAATTCCGTCACCGCTGGCCGAGCGCGTCACTTCAGAACTATCCATTCCCACGATAGGAATCGGTGCCGGGCCGCACTGCGACGGCCAGGTGCTTGTTACACACGATATGCTTGGCCTGAATAAAGATTTCAGCCCGAGATTTTTACGCCGGTATGCTGACCTTCACAGTGAAATGAGCAGTGCTGTAAAACATTATATCTCTGATGTGAAAGAGGGAGATTTCCCGAATGAAAATGAACGATATAATTAAGCGAAAAATACAGGTGTCAGGCCGGAATGAGTTATAAAAAGCGTCCGTTGATGTTGGTTTGTAATGACGACGGAATATTTTCAAACGGGATAAAAGCGCTCGCTGAAACTGCAGCAGAATTTGGTGATGTGGAAGTTGTGGCTCCCGACCGACAGCAAAGTGCTGTAGGGCACGCAATCACCGTCACGTCTCCGCTGAGAGCACAGGATTTTGAACTCTCAGGGCGATTTAAAGGATATGCTGTAAACGGTACTCCGGCCGACTGCGTAAAGCTTGCACACAATCAGCTGATGGATCGAAAACCGGATCTTATTGTTAGCGGAATTAATCACGGGAGTAATGCAGGAATTAATATCATCTATTCAGGCACAGTGAGCGCGGCAACTGAAGGAACTGTTTTAGGCTATCCGTCTATTGCCTTTTCCTGTACCGACTTTGATGAAAATGCTGACCTTAGCGGATGCCGTGATGCTGTTCGCCGAGTGATGCAGTATGTTCTTGATAATGGCATAGAAAGAGGGGTGACTCTTAATGTTAATGCACCCTCGGGGCCGCTAAAGGGAATACGGTGGGCTCACCAGGCAAAAAGCAGGTATGTTGAAGAGTTTGAGGGACGGGTGGATCCGAATAACCGTGATTACTATTGGATGACAGGGAAATTTGAGCTTCTTGAAAAAAACGGGAATACCGATATTGACGCTCTCGAAGACGGTTTTGCATCCATAACACCCATTCAGTATGATCTCACCGCGAGAACCCTGCTTGATAAGCTTAAAAATGTAGAGCTGTAATACACAGGCCAAAGTATTGTGTGCGCATTGAATTGTGGAAATATTTACCATTATTTTTACAGAATGGGCAATACTCAAAGCGTGCTACTTAACAATTCAGCACTTCGATGAGGGGATAGTGAGTTTCCGTGTGTCCATGGTTTACTATATCATTTTTTAGGCTCTATGCTGATTTGTATAGGTAAAATGAGTCCACTCCGAAAAGTCAGATTAAGATCTAATGTTTATAACAAGCTTAAATAATT
>JAWLEH010000054.1:0-21813 GCA_041686215.1 Balneolaceae bacterium
ATTTATACTCCTCTGTAAATTGATCTGCTTTTTCGGTAAACACTGCTTTTTCTGATTGAGTATGAATTGCACTTTTGTATTCCGTATCAATCTTTTGGATAGAAAGTCCATGGTCTTCTGCTTCCGAAAATGAAAGAACAGAATGCTGCGCCGATACAGTCACATGTAGTAATGAGATTAAGAATATGTAAAAAAGTGATTTCATTAAGAGAATGACCTTTATTAATAATGTAGTACTAATAAAATAGTAAAATGAGCAACATGCAAATTTTTTTTGCAACCGATAAAGAAGGAACGGGTAAACTCTGGTTTCAATTAGTTTTGAAAAATACATAAAACCTCAAGTCGCATCCTATGCCCAGAAAATATCTTACGTCTATCGATAATCAATTAGAAGAAATTTCTATTGGTGAGTATGATAAGGCCGTGTTTATACTGCATGATCAACTAAACGTAAACGCATGGCCGGAGTGGGTGAAGCGAGAAAAACCTCTTTTAATTTTAATGGAGAGCAGGGCAAAGGGAGAAGAGCTGCCCCATCACAAAATGAAGGCGGTATATGTGTTAAGCGCTATGCGTCATTTTGCCCTGGAGTGCTCAGAGGCAGGATTTCCGGTCTTCTACCACTCTACAAAGAAGCATTTTGATGAGGGGCTCGGGAACATTCTTACATCTTTTACGGGTGATTTCTTTTTTATGACACCTTCAGAGCACGATACACGCCGGCGCCTTCGCGGACTGAAGAAAAACCTGTCATGCCGTATAACCGAGATCCAAAATGGTTTTTTCATTGCAGATCCGACTGAGTGGACAGAAAAAATTGAGCCGGGATATCGAATGGAGTATTTCTACAGGGAAATACGCCGAAAAACAGGTTACCTTATGGATGAGGATGAACCGCAGGGTGGGGAGTGGAATTACGACAAACAGAACAGGGAGTCGCTGCCAAAAAATCACCCGGTACCTGAAATTCCTGCTATTGAGCCGGATGAGATAACCAAAGAAGTAATGGAGATGGTGGAACACTATTTTCCGGATCATTTCGGGGAATTGACACACTTCCCTTATGCGGTTAGCCGGAAGGATGCCTTACGGTTGCTTGAAAACTTTATTGAAAACCGCCTGGATGAATTTGGTCCTTACGAGGATGCATTGAAAACCGGGGATTCACACCTTTTTCACTCGCAGCTGTCTCTTTATATGAATAACGGGCTGCTACTGCCTGCAGAAGTCTGTGAAGCAGCACTGAGTTCATACAAAGATAAAAAAGTCCGGTTGAACTCTGTTGAAGGATTCATCCGGCAAATAATTGGATGGCGGGAGTTTATCCGGATTTATTATGAAGCGATGATGCCGGATGTGCGTGAGGCGAACCATTTTGAATTTACCAACTCTCTGCCGGAAATGTACTGGAGCGGCAAAAGCAAAATGAAATGTATGGAAGAAAGTCTCAGGCCTGTAATTGAGGAGGGATACTCTCACCATATTCAGCGGCTGATGATTTTAAGTAATTTCAGCAACCTTTCAGAGACAGATCCCCGCGAATTGAACCGATGGTTCTGGTTTGCTTACGTAGATGCATACGAATGGGTAGAGCTGCCGAATGTTCTTGGAATGAGCACGTTTGCCGATGGAGGTGTACTGGCATCAAAACCCTATGTGTCGAGCGGTAATTATATCAACAAGATGAGCGACTACTGCAAAAATTGTGAGTACAGCGTAACTAAAAAGACAGGAGAGAAAGCGTGCCCGTTTAACTACTTGTACTGGAATTTTGTGGACAAACAGCGGGAGACGTTTAATGACAGCGGGCGGGTAAATTTTATGGTGAACATGTTTGATAACAAAAAATCTGACCAGCAGAAAAAAGAGATAAGGGCATCGAGTGAAGATTTTCTCTCAAAACTAAACAGGATGGGTTAGGGATTGCCACGGTGAGTTCCGGTTTGGCGCCAACTCAACTTTTAAAGTAAAATTCGGACAGATAATTTTGTACATTTTGTGCCTGAATATAAACCAATTTTATAGCAACTGATGAAGCAGGATATTATACTGCGAACCAAAGGCATACTCCCCGTTCAGAAACTAAAAGAACTTGTTGAAGCGGGTATCATAACAGGCGCGGAAAAGCATCCGATCGAAGAGGATCAGTTTCAGCCCAACTCCATAGATTTACGCCTTGGTGAAAAAGCTTACCGTGTACGAAGCAGTTTTTTGCCTGAAAATGAAACGGTTCACCAGAAAATTGACAAACTTCATCAGTATACTATCTCTATTGAGGAAGGTGCTGTTCTGGAACCTAACTGCGTTTATATAATCCCGCTTCTTGAACGGTTGAATTTACCGGAAAGTCATTTTACAACGGGTAAATCGTCTGCTGATGGTGCTTCTGAAGTGAATGCGAGACTGATTTCAAACGAAAATCTGACAGCAAAGGCCAATCCGAAAAGTACAACCGGCCGTCTGGATATCTTTACGCGTGTGATTACGGATTACTCTCATCGGTTTGAGGAGATTGAACCCGGCTACCGTGGAAATTTATACCTTGAAGTTGTACCCAAGTCTTTTCCTATTCGGGTGAAAACCGGCCACAGGCTGAACCAGCTTCGCCTGCGTCATGGCCACCAGGTTTTGTCGGACGAAGAGTTGCTTCGTGTACACGGCGCGGATCCGCTACTATTTAATAGTGATGGGTCACCACTGGCTATGGACCGGGTGAAGGTGAACAACGGCCTGTTTATGAGCGTGAACCTGCAGGCAGAGGAGGACGATCTCCTTGGATATAAAGCTAAAAAGCATCGCGACCTGATCGACCTGGATCTTGTAAATCACTATGATATTTCTGATTTCTGGGAACCGATTTATGCCACCAACGAAGACCACCTTATACTTGAACCGGAAGCGTTTTATATATTTGCTTCTCGTGAGCGCTGCAGGATACCAAAACATCTTGCGGCCGAAATGATTGCCTATGATACCGGTTCAGGAGAATTAAGAACACACTACGCAGGATTTTTTGACAGTGGTTTTGGCGGTGATGTTTCTGATAAAGGAGCGCGTGCGGTGTTAGAAGTCCGATCGCATGATGTGCCTTTTCTGATTGAGGACAGCCAAACGTTTTGCAGTATGCGATTTGAGCCCAATATGGAGATTCCGGAATTTACGTATGGGAGTTCGATTCAAAGTAACTACCAGGGCCAGGGGCTCAAACTGGGTAAACACTTTAAATCATTGGTTTGATTCGCAATGGTAAATCGTTGTATCTGTAGTAAGATTCAGTTTGGGAAAGTACTGGAAATATGCCGGGAAGAGGGCATTGACCACGTTGATGAACTACGTGAACGAAATATCTGCTGCAGACACTGTAAATTGTGTGAACCCTATATTGAAAAAATGTTACAGACGGGAGAAACCTCGTTTAAACCATTCACATGTTCTCGTTCCACCAACACGCCTTAATGACCGTACGTCAGCTATGAACCAGTTTTATGCAGCGCCAAACCAGGTAAGCAGCAGAGAATTACGCCTGACCGGGCAAGAGGCAAAACACGCTTCGAAGGTACTTCGGTTAAAAGAGGGAGATTCCATACGCGTAACCGACGGTAAAGGAGCGATATATGAAGCAGTGGTACGTGCAGTATCTAAAGGTGAATTGCTGGCAGATGTCCATCAAAAGAAAACACTGAGCAAGCCAGCGGATGTGATCCTCTGTCTTGGTTTAATACGAAAACGAGACCGCTTAGAGTTTGCGGTTGAAAAGGCAACAGAGTTGGGTATAAGCGGAATATTTCTTTTCGAGGCTGATCACTCAGAGCCTTTTAAGGTACGCGTTGACCGGATTGAAAAAGCCGTTTTACAAGCTATGAAGCAGAGTCTTAGGGCTTTCTTGCCCGGGGTAAAACTATTCACATCGCTTGACAAACTCTTAAATGCAGTTCCTGTTAATGCAGAATTAATTGAAGCCGCACAAGACGGTGATGGTTTTACAGATATCATTAACAACTCAACGGGTGAACGATATCTATTTGTGGGACCGGAAGGGGGGCTTTCTATCCGGGAAAAAACATTATTACAGGAGAGAAACACGCGCAGAGTAATACTGGCACAATACCGTTTGCGTGCAGAGACAGCCGCTATCGTTATGGCCGAGCGATTTAGAAATATTGAATAAAAAAGCCCGGCTCAAAAGAGTTAAACCGGGCTTAAGCTAATATTATAAGGTAATGAGATATTAATCAGGGGCGAGTGCTTGCAAAATCGGCAGATACCTCATTTGCCTCATCCCAGAGTTTCATAGCTTCGTTGAGTGTATCATTAAACAGATCGTTGGTAATTGGGTAGAACTTTTCATTTCCCCAAACTTGCCGGGCAAGTTCCGCTTTCATCCGTCCGAGATTTATCCAAAGATTTTCTTCAAGAAGCTGCTGGGAAATTCGCAGGGTATCATCTTCAAATTCCGGTTCCTGAACAGAGTCATCCAGCACAAGACCTTCGTCTTTCATGTTGCTAACGAGTCGTTCCTTGTCTTCTTCACTCCATTCGAAGTTGTGCCGGAAGTCCTGAAAATCTTCTTTCCATTTGTCTCTGAACTCATCACCGTGCTCATCAAGATAATTTCGTACAAAATTGAAATCGATCCGTTTGGAGAGTAGAAAATTAAAGAGTTCAGCGGATACGGTAGTGTCCTCCTGAACCACAAAATCAGGTACAATTCCTCCGCCACCAAACACGGTTCGTCCCGAACGGGTGGTGTAACGCAGTGAGTCTGGAACATCCTGCTTGAACTCGGACGCATCCATGGACGCGTCGTTTGAGCGGTGATAAATTTCGTATGCGTAATCCTCATTTCGCCCTTCGAAAGGTTTTTGAATCAATCGGCCCGAAGGGGTGAGGTAGCGACTAATCGTTACCCTTATATTGCTGTCATCCACGAGTTCGTACTGCTGCTGTACAAGGCCTTTGCCAAATGTACGGCTGCCCACAACCAGTCCGCGATCGTGATCCTGAATAGCTCCGCTTACAATTTCACTTGCCGATGCTGACCCCTGGTTTACGAGAGTTATGACCGGCAAATCTTTCAAATTACCGTCACGTTGTGAATATACTTCTGAGTTAAATCGTTTGTGTTTGCTTTCAGTGGATACAAGCAAGGTGTTTTCTGGGAAAAACTCTTCGGAAATTGCGATTGCCTGGCTGAGATAACCCCCGGGATTGTTCCTCATATCGAGTACGAGGCGTTCCATGCCTTTCTCTTCCAGTTCATTTGCCGCTGTTAAAAATTCCTCGTGTGTTGTTGCAGCAAACCGGTTAATTTTTATATAGCCCGTCTGATCATCCAGCATGTAATGGGTATCCAATGTGGTAATTGGAATATCGTCGCGAACAATATTGAAGGTAAGCGGGTTACTTGAACTTGGACGTACTACTTCAATTTTTACTTCTGTTCCTTTTTCACCGCGCAGGCTTCGCATGACATCTTCATTACTGAACCCAACGGCACTGCTGTCGTCAATGCTTACAATGCGATCACCGGACATGATTCCAAGCTGGTCACTGGGTCCTCCTGAAATGGGTGTAATAACCGTAATAGTATCTTGTATAATATTAAACTGAATACCTACTCCCTGAAATTTACCGTCAAAACTTTCCTGTATCCGGTCGCTGTCTTCCGGTTCAATATATACAGAATGCGGATCGAGCGTTTGCAACATCTCTTTAATGGCCCGTTCGGTCAATTTATCCATGTCTTTATCGGGGTAGTTGTTGGCTACGTAGAGATAGGCTTCCTCAAAGCGATTATATGAATCTCTTAAATTTTGGACTTCTACATCTCCAAGGGTTGTATCGATGGGAGTGTCTTTCAGGCTCAGAGATGAGTCCTCCATAGCATATACGAGTCCTGTGATTCCTCTTTTAAAGAGCTGGTCAAGGTTTGTGTCTCCAAAATAATTATCCATCACCCGCCTTTGCACCTGCATATACTTGTGCAGGTTTTTCCTGTCTTCATCATTGTTTATGAGAATGGTGTCTGCACCTGCAAGCCAAATACCGGAGAGCAAGAGCAGAATAACAAGTTGGGGTGCGATAAACTTTTTCAAAGACATGTGTAGATTAATTCGTATTTCAGGATTGTAACGTCATAGCAGTGACATTCATTATATAGTAACCAACGATCTTTTAAAACGTTTCAGATTTAAACTTTTTTACAAAATAAAGTGACTAAGATCTTTGTCTTTCACAAGGCCGGTTAACTGATTTTCGACATATCCCTCATCAATATCAATTGTACCGCTGCCAATATCATCCGGTACGGCAAACAGCAATTCCTCCAGCAGGGAAGAGAGTATAGTGTGCAATCTTCGGGCACCAATATTTTCAACCTGGTCATTTACCTGGGCTGCAATGCGGGCTATCTCGCGTATCGATTTTTCATCAAAGTTTACTGTAACACCTTCAGTTTTAAGCATTGCCTGGTACTGTTTTGTCAGAGCATTTTTGGGTTTTGTGAGAATATTATAAAAATCCTCTTCATTCAGCGAATCAAGTTCAACCCTTATTGGAAAGCGTCCCTGCAGTTCGGGAATCAGGTCCGAAGGTTTGGATACATGAAAAGCACCTGAACCAATAAAAAGAATATGATCGGTTTTTACAATACCATGTTTTGTTGAAACAGTACTTCCTTCTACAATTGGCAGTAAATCTCTCTGAACACCCTGCCGACTGACATCAGGGCCTCCTTTGCCACCACTTCCCGTAGAGGATTCAGCTACTTTATCAATTTCGTCAATAAATATAATCCCCTGATTCTGAACTCTTTCCAGGGCTTCCTGAACAGCGGCTTCATGGTCAATCAATTTTTCTGCCTCCTGTTCAAGAAGAACTTCCCGGGCTTCATGAATTGGCAGGCTTCGTTTGGTCTTTTTGCCTCCCTTTGCCATATTGCCAAGCATGTCCTGCAGGTTAAATCCCATCTCTTCCATTCCCTGCGGCCCAAATACCTGCATCATGGGCGTTTTTTTGGAGGAAACCTCAATTTCTATTGTACGATCTTCCAGGTCTCCGTTGCGAAGTTTTTCGCGAAATCGTTCTCGCGTGCGCTCATTAAGTTCTTTGTCCGAAGCTCCTTCCGGTTTGAAACCAACTTCGCCTGATGTGGAGTTGCTGGATGATTTCTTTGTTTTGACCGGTGGGATTAAAATATCAAGGATTTTGTCTTCAACAATCTTCCGGGCTTTTTCTTTAACCCGCTCCTGCATCTCCAGTTTCACCATATTCACAGCTATATCGGTGATATCACGAATCATTGATTCTACATCACGTCCTACATAACCAACTTCCGTAAATTTAGAGGCTTCTACTTTTACAAAAGGAGCTCCTGAAAGTTTTGCAAGACGACGGGCAATTTCTGTTTTTCCTACTCCTGTGGGACCAATCATTAAAATGTTATTCGGGATAATTTCTTCCCTTATTTCCGGCTCAGAATTCAATCGCCGCCAGCGGTTTCTCAGGGCGATTGATACGGAACGCTTTGCTTCCTTCTGGCCAATGATATACTTATCCAGTTCTGCAACGATCTGACGAGGAGTCAGTGATTGTTGTTCAATTAAATTCATGTAGACTAATCAAGTTCTAAAATGGTCAGATTATGATTTGTATAAATACAAATGTCGGCAGCTATGTTTAGTGATTTCTCAACAATTTCTTTGGCAGTAAGGTTTGGAGCTTCAGCTTTTAATGCACGAGCCGCCGCAAGAGCAAATGAGCCACCTGAACCAATGGCCAGGATTTGGTCATCCGGTTCAATTACATCGCCCTGTCCTGAGATAATCAGGCTCGTTTCTTTGTCCATTACAACAAGAAGAGCCTCAAGTTTCTGCAGATACTTATCCTTTCTCCACTCTTTTGCAAGTTCAACTGCGCTACGCTGAAGCTGTCCATTGTAGCTTTTTAATTTTTCATCAAACCGTTCAAAAAGAGTAAACGCATCTGCAGTGGACCCTGCAAATCCGGCCAAAATTGTATCGTCCTGTAATTTCCGCACTTTCTTTACCGTAGACTTCATAACTGTTTTATCGAGCGTAGCCTGTCCGTCGCCACCTATAGCAACCGACCCGTTATGCGTAACTCCTAAAACAGTGGTAGCATGAAGGTTCTTAAAATTTGTCATACAACTATATATCTCTGATTGTGAATATTTGTTTCTTTAAGATTAATTCTGACGACTGGGCCGCGGGCGTTTTTTACGTGTTGGCCTGCCACTTTCGCCATCCTCATCATCTTTTGAAAAGTAATCGAGACTCTTTTTACGTTTCTCTTCGGCAGAGATATCGTCCAGCTTAACTTCGTGTGCTTCAAGAATTTTATCAATGGGTTCATCCCGCAGCACCGCATCTGTAATATCCAGCTCAGAACCGGAAAGCGTGGCTTTAAACTCATTCAGCGATATGTTTTCATCACCCACGAGTGTGACACGCATTTTGTATTTGAGCATCCATTTCACGCGCTGGCTGATAAATCCTTTTGTAAGATAGGAATTCAAAAATGGGTTGATGTAAATATCAACAGCCCTGTACTTGGTGCTGTATTTCAATTTGCTGATCCAGCTCTCAATATCGGTGACAATTGTATCCTGGCTGACAACTGAACCGGTTCCGCCGCACATGGGGCATACTTTCGACACGGAATTGACCACGCTCGGGCGAATTCTCTGCCTGGTTATTTGAACCAGCCCAAAATCACTCATGCCAATAATATTGGTTTTGGCCTGATCCTTTTTGAACTCTTTTTTGAGCTCATCATAAATCTTTTTGCGGTTTTTATCATTGCGTAAATCAATGAAATCAACCACAATAATCCCGCCGATATCCCTGAGGCGAAGCTGTTTTGCAATTTCGCGGGCGGCTTCGAGGTTGGTTTTCAGAGAGTTGTCTTCCTGCTTTTGTTTGGCAGCATAGGGGCCGGAGTTCACATCCACCACGTACATCGCCTCGGTCTGCTCAAATATCAGGTAACCCCCGGATGGCATTCGCACACGCGGGCTAAAGATTGAGTTTACGTCATTTCCGATACCAACGCTGTCAAAAATGTGATCTTTTCCTTTGTAGAGCTGCACATTCGGCATCATCTTTGGAGCAATCTGGGAGACAAAGCTCTTAATCTCCTTGTAGAGCTGCTGATCGTCGATCAATACACGATCGTAGTGTTTTGCAAACAGGTCGCGTATCAGGCTTTCAGTGATGTCAAGGTCTTTATAAAGGCGGGTGGGCGGAGTAGACTCCTCCAGTTTATTCAGCATCTTTTCCCACTTGGATAAGACACTGCGCATATCCTCTTCGATTACCTCTTTGGTTTGACCCTGGGCTACCGTTCGCACAATCACACCAAACCCATCGGGCAGCATGGAACCTACAATACCTTTCAGGCGCCGGCGTTCTTTGTTGTTATTAATTTTTTTGGAGAGGGCGATGTATTCACCCATGGGAATAAGCACAAGAAACCGGCCGGCAATCGTAATATCTGTGGAGACCCGCGGTCCTTTTGATCCGATAGGTTCTTTTACAATCTGAACCAAAAGATTCTGACCACTCCGTAACATTTTACCGGCAAGCATCTGCTTGTCGTAGTTGGATAGTTTATCAAAATTTTTGAGGTCCTTTTCGGCCTGTTTCGGGATGCTGTCTTCGCCATTCATATACTTGATGTACTGGCCAAGATGATCACCGGCATCAGAGAAGTGAAGAAATGCATCTTTCTCCATGCCAACATCGATGAAAGCTGCCCTGATCCCGCTCATTACCTTATGAACACGGGCGTGATAGATATCGCCAACTGTGCGCTGGTTATCCTCTGATTCTATAAATAACTGGGCTAACTCTTTGTTCTCTAAAAGCGCTACCCGGGTCTGTTTTCCCGAGCTGTGAATAATAATTTGATTGTTCATGTGCCAAAAAATATTTCGCCAACAGCTTCATACAGTGTTCTATTAGATATGCAGGTGAGTACAGGTTTCGCATCCGTTCAGTATCATTCGTCAGGTATGCGCCTGCTCCGTCTCCGGGATCGGGGGAAGCTGCAACGTTGTTATAATTTCTACTAAAAAATGTAATTGACGATTTAGAAGGGTGATTCCGCCAGAAAATTGAATTGCCCGTCGCGCGGCAGACCGCGTCGTACAGGTGAAACATGGAGTAGAATAGAATTTGTAATGTATTGAAAAACAAAGACTTATTTATTTAAGTGCGGTCTTACTAAAAAATCTGTCAACTGCCTCAATATAACTGAAAAGAATCAATAATTAAACGTCGATCTTTTTTGCTTTTTGGATCTTCAGGAAATAAAGTTGACCAGGTGTTTAATATTGCCTTTACAGGGTGTGATACAACTTCCCGGGATATGTAAAAGCGTCAAAGTGACGAGCGATACGTCAGGTGAGTCATTTATGAATTTCTTCAACAGGCTCGATGATGTCCATTTTAGAGATTCCGGTTTAAAGCCCGGGAAGATTCTTACATTGATTTCTCATTATTTACCTGAGTTCGATTCTTAATCAATGACATCAAAAGTCCCCCTTTCCCGAGGGGATGCCCACGGCGAAAAAAGGGGGATACAGGGGATGTTCAACAAATCAGTGGAAAAACCGATGAACACCCCTCTAAATCTCCCCTTTTTAGGGGAGACTTCGTGCCGAATAAATGTGATTGATTAAGAATCGAACTCAGGTTTGTAAGAACCCGATTGACTCTGTTCCCGGGAATCAGTGGCAGGGCAGGGCAGTGTAATACAATCAGCCTTTTGAGCTGGTTTCTGCTATTCATCGACACGGGTGATGGACGCGCCGGCGCTTGTCAGCTTTTCTTCAAGATCTTCGTAACCCCTGTCCAGGTGGTAAATTCGCAACACTTCTGACGTGCCATTGGAAATCATAGCAGCCATCACCAAACTGACGCTGGCTCTCAGGTCGGTACTCATCACGGATGTACCGGAGAGTGGCTGCCCGCCATTAATGGTTACAGTGTTTTTTTCTACAGTAAGATCTGCTCCCAGCCGGTTTAACTCCGGAACGTAGCTAAAACGGTCGAAATAAATGTTGTCTGTTACGTTGCTTTTACCGTGTGCCTGCGTCATTAGAGTAGCCCATTGAGCCTGTAAATCGGTGGGAAAACCCGGATAGATCTCTGTTTTTACAGATACAGGGCGGATTTTTTTGGGAGCCTTTACTTCAATTGTAGAATCATTGATCTGCACATCCGCTCCTGTTTTTCTAAGGTGTTCGGGAAAAGACCCTAAATCTGACGGTTTACAACCTGTAAGGGTCAGAGCCGACTCCGGGTGCATGGCAGCAGCTATCATAAACGTACCGGTTTCAATCCGGTCGGGGTCGTTTGAGATATCACCGCCCCGGAGTTTTTCAACTCTTTTAATTGTGATGGTATCGGTGCCTGCACCTGAAATATTGGCGCCCATGTTGTTCAATGCGTTGCAAAGCAGAACAACATCCGGTTCTTTAGCAGCATTTTTGATAACAAATTTTTCAGTGCGCTTTACTGCGGCGAGAACCAGGTTTACGGTGGCACCAACACTGCTGGGCTTCAGCGTAAATTCACCTCCGGGCACTGATTCACCGGGAAAAGACCCGAGAACATAACCCCCATCAAGCTCAATTTTGGCGCCCATGGCTTCCATTCCCTTCAGGTGTAAATCAACAGGGCGGGGTCCCCAGGCGCAACCGCCGGGCATCGAAACTTTCGCCTCGCCGGTTTTGCCCATCAGTGCACCCAGCATGTAGAACGAAGCCCGCATTTTTCGAACTAAATCATACGGTGCCTCTGCGTGGCCAAGGTTTCCGGGGTCGATCGTCAGTAGGTTTTCATCTTCATCGAACTTTACAGAAGTTCCCGTTACCCTAATTACGTTATTGAAGGTGTAAATATCTTTAAGTTTGGGAACTAACCGGATGGTTGAGGGGGAATCTCCCAAAATGGCAGCCGCCATAAGAGGCAGGGCGGCATTTTTTGATCCGCTGATTGGGATAGTGCCCTTTAACGGGCTGGGGCCTTCAATAATTAATTTATCCACGAGGTTCTATTTCTAACAGTAATTGATTTTTTTCTACACTGGAGCCTGTTGTAACAGATATGGTCTTAATTGTTCCTGCACATGGCGCCTTGAGTTCATTTTCCATTTTCATAGCTTCTAAAATGGCAACAGGATCGCCCAGCTCAATATCATCGCCCTCAGTTGCAAGAAGTTCAAGAATTTTCCCCGGCATGGGCGCTTCCAGTTCCCCGACAGATTTTTCGGCGCTGGTTTTAAAACCAAGCTTTTCGAGAAGAAGTTGCTGTTCATCTTTAATACCGGCAGTGATCCATTTACCGTTTACTGTACATTCGATTGAATCGTTCTGCAGATCTATATTTCTGACTTTATAAAGCTTTGTACCCGACCTTAAAAGCAGCTGGGTATCACTGTTTTCAATCACTTCAAACGGGTATTCCGTTTCGTTGATTACAGCTCTGTTTTTGTCCGTGTCTACCTCCACGGTGTAGACGGTATCCCCGATAGTGGTTTCATACTGCATGATTCTGGATGGTCTTTAATCCTGTTTTTGTTGCCTGGAAACTATACTGATGAATATTGTCGGAATCATAAAAAGGTGATACCGACCGGCTGCCATCAGGTGTATATACATCAATGTAGCCGCGATTGATCAGGGTTATAAGATCGTCACGAATCATACCAAACGTAAAACCGGTTTCATCCGCAAGGTGAGAAAACGGTTCAGGAAAAATCAATTCGCGAAGAATGGTCCGTTCTGAGGGTGTTATCTTTTGTGACGCCATGGCATTGAAGATAGGGTGTGATGGTTTGAATGACAATGCGGATTTGCTTCGGTTATTGTGGCCATGGTCAAAAATTTTTGCAGTTATTCAGGTTCGTGATGCCTTTGAAAAAGCTGAAACGCATTAAATGCCGATTGGATCACAAGCGGTATTCCTCCGCCCGGATGTGTGCTGCCACCTACAAGATATAAATTTTGAAATTTGCGAAGCTTGTTGCGGGGTCGCAGAAATGCTGAAAACGTGTTGTTCGAGGAAGTTCCATAAATACTGCCGCGGTTTGATCCGTATCGCCGCTGGAAATCTTTTGGTGTGATGATCTCCATTTCCGCGATGGACGATTTCAACCCGGTGAGTCCGCGGTTTTCTAAAATGTTGAGAAGTTTTTGGCTATACGAAGTCTGTAATTCCTGCCAGTTTTGTCCATCCTCGTAAGGGGCATTCACTAAAACAAACAGATTCGATCCACCCGAAGGAGCATGGTTGTTATCGGAATAAGATGTATTTGCAATATAAATTGTTGGATCTTCCGGCAGCTTTCTGTGCTCAAATATATCTTTAAACTCCCGCCGGTAATCTTCAGAGAAATAGATATTGTGGTGTTTTAGCTGATCCCAGTTTCGGGTAGAGCCCAATAACATGACAAATCCGGAACAAGAGGGTTCCAGGGCAGCCTGTTTTTTTCGCTTTCGCTGCGGGAGTACATCCCCGGGCAGTAGATTGAGGATGGTGTCAGTTGCATCGGAGTTTGCTATTAACAGGTCGGTGGAAACGTGAGTGCCATTTTCAAGAATGATTCCCCGGACCCTGCTTTCTTCAACGCGGATATTTTTTACAGCAGTGTTAAATCTGAACTCAACACCCATTTTCAGTGCAAGATTATGCAGCGCACGTGCAATGGAATAGAGCCCTCCATTTACATAATAGCCTCCCTGGTTCAATTCCACATGCGGAATCACGTTCAGTGTGGCCGGCGCCTGGTATGGTGAGGAACCATTGTAAGTGGTGAATCGCTTAAAAAACTGGCGAAGGTAAGGGCTTGAAAAAAAGGAGTCTACTTTCCCGGCGACCGTTGAAAAAGCATCTATCCCAAGAAAATCGAACAGGTTCAGTTGTTTTAAATCCCTGAAATCGTAGAGCGGGTTAAACAAAAATGCGTCAGCTGTCTTATCGTAAAGCTTTTCGGCGTGATTCAAAAAATCGGTATAAGCCTTGGCATCTTCGGGCGCAAATCTGTGGATCTCACGAAGAGTCTCTTCTCTGTCTGAAAAATTATCAAAGACTACACCATCGGGGTAAAAATAACGGCACAAAGGGTTTACCTCCTGAAGTTCCAGCCAGTTTTCCATCGACTCACCGCAAGATTCAAAAAGTTTTTGCAACAGAAACGGCATGGTGAGAAGACTGGGACCCGTATCAAACCGGTAGTCACCTAACTGTACCTCCTGCATCTTCCCCCCCGGTGCATCATTTTGTTCGTATACCACTATGTTGTCAATGCGTGAATCTGAGGCAAGCAGGCAGGCTGCGGTGAGTCCACCGATTCCGGCACCAATAACAACGGCGTTTTTTTTCATGGCAGGTGGATTGGTTGTTATGAATCTGGTGGAATAAAAGATTCATGAAGCCAAATCGTTCAATCATCCCGCAGGCAATATTTATCGTTTCGTCAGTTTCGCCACTGCCTCTATGTGGTACGTTTGAGGAAACATATCAACGGGCTGTACCCAGTTCACTTCGTATACCTCTTTGAGCTCTTTAAGGTCGCGCGCCATGGTAGAAGGGTTGCAGCTTACATACACCAGACGATCGGTATCCAGTCTGGCAAGCTGATCCACAACATCGGGATGCATGCCGGAGCGGGGCGGATCTGTTATCACACAGTCGGGGCGGCCGTGATGGGTTAAGAATTCCTGGTTAAAGGTGTCCTTCATGTCACCCAGCACAAATTCCACATTTTCAACGTTATTCTCTTTTGCATTTAACCGTGCGTTTTCAACAGCAACTTCTACAAGTTCAATTCCGGTAACTTTGTCTGCCTGGTCTGCCATGAAAAGAGAGAGGGTTCCCACACCGCAGTACAGGTCGAACAAGTGCCCTCCGCCGGTCAATTGTGCTGCCTCGCGGGCTATCCCATATAGCTTTTCAGCCTGCCTGGTGTTGGTTTGAAAAAACGCATTCGGATGGATTTTAAACGAGTGGCTGCCAATACGGTCCACAATAAATCCGGGTCCATAGAGTACATGTTCGTAACGGCCCACTGCCGTTGGGTTAGGCTGATCATTTACATTGTTCACAATTGTGGTGATTTGTGGAAAACTTTCCAGCAGCATCCCGGTAAGATCTTTCATGATGCGCGGATCATCCTGGTAAGTTACAAGATTTACCAAAAGGTCATCCGTGTACGCAGATGTACGAACCACCAGGTGGCGCATAAACCCCGCATTTTTGTGTGTGTTAAATGCGGGAACATCATGGCTGATACACCAGGAACGAACAGCGTCCAGTATTTTGAAGGATACCGGGTCCTGGAGGTGACATTCGTCCAGGTTTAAAATCTTGTCGTACCGCCCGGGTGCGTGCATACCTGCTGCAAAACCCCGGTCGCTCACAAATTCATCTTTTCGAATTTCTTGGTCGCTAAGCCAGCGCCGTGTACCAAAGCTGTATTCCATCTTATTTCGGTAGTACAATGGATGGTCACAGGGGATAATTGAGCGTACAATGGATGGATCCATATGCGCAATTCGTTCGATATGATCCCGAACATGCTGCTCTTTGTAGCTGACTTGTTTTTCATAGGGAATGTGCTGCCAGGTACAGCCTCCGCAGCTATTGGCGTGACTGCAAACCGGATCAACGCGTATTCCGGAGGGTTCAATCAGCTCCAGGAGTTTTGCTTCGCGGAATGATTTTTTCTTTTTGGTGATTCGTACTCTTGCCTTATCGCCCGGAGCCGTGCCGGGTACAAATACAGCGAGGCCGTCAACTTTGGCAATTCCTTTTCCCTTAAATGCGGTTGCCTCAATGTCTACATCTACTACAGAACCTTTTTTTAATGCCATAAAAATTGTTTAATCCTCTGCTTTATTCTCAGAATGTTCTGCTTCTTCAAATCGATCATAGTAGGTTTGGAAATGAATTGAAAACGCATTTTGCGTGCTGGTTACCGACTCGAGCTCTCTCACAGTTCTTTCGAGCTGGCGCATGGCAAGTATAGAGACTGATTCCAGGAATTTTACGGCAATGATTGGATTCCTTTTTTTTAAGGTTTCAAAATCCGGGTTGAAGAAACCAAGCAGCGTGCAGTCGGTAATGCAGCGTGCAGAAGAGAGTCTGCGCAGATCGTAGCCAATCGTTAAAGCCCCGAAACTTTCGGGTGGCTGCAGTTTAAATGAAACATCACCAACTTCCTCGCTTTCCGAATTGCCGGATACAATTAATTCCACTGAGCCATCTTCAATAAAATACATTCCGGTACCGGGGTCGTTTTGATAGAAAATATACTCGCCTTTGTTGTATTTCCTGCGGTGGCAAAGCTGCAGAAACTCATACCGCTCGGTTGTAGACAGATCTTTCAGGAACTTTGAGCTGAAGATCATACTGGTTTGCTTCTTTAACTTTGAAAACTGCTGTTTGTTAAACATAAGTACCTGTTTAAAAGCTGTGGCCTATTCCAAAACTGAAGTACGCCCTTTTATTATTAAACCATCCTTTCTCGAGATCGTGTGCCCGGAATGTGAAGTCGATCCGCGCTACCAGGAATTCCCAATCAAGCCTGAGACCCAGTCCTGTACCTACCGCAATTTGATTATAAAAATCATCAAAATAAAACCGTCCTTCGTCCAGGAGTTCATTACCGTCGCTGTCAACAAGAGAGTTTTTCGGACCGTACCATACATTTCCTGCGTCCGTGTGCCAGGCTACATGCCAATCGGCACTGAATACGTTTCGCATCAGCACCTGCCGGAACTCTTTATAGGCAGATAATTTAATCTCACCACCGGGAACGGTTACCTCGTCAGGCCGGATATTACCCGGCCCGAGCCGGAATGGGTTCCAGCCGCGAATATCATTGCTTCCCCCGGCAAAAAACCGTCTGCTCAGAGGAATGCTTTCACTCTGGAAGATTGGCTGAGCAAACCCTGCAAAACCGCGAATTGCAAATACGGTGTTTTCGGTAAGCCTAAAGTAGCGCCTGTAATCGGCTGATAACTTAATAAACCGGCTGTAAGACAGTGAGTTGGAGGAGATGCCAAAGGGAGAAGGGAGTTCTTGCTCTATTTCTCCGGGGCTTACCAGATACCGATCGACCAAATAGGGAATATTACCGCCGAAAGCCACCGAAAATTCGTTGGAGTATCCCCGGTCTCGCTTAATTAGGTTCGTATCCCTGTTTCGGAGAGTGTAACGGACGATAGATGAAAACTGAGGTCTGAAATCCTCTTCAATACGCAGGAACTCGATTGAATTTTCTCCAAATTCGTTCACCAGGTTTTCTCTGAACTGGCTGGATGGATCTGTATCAATCACGTCCATTTCTACAAGGTCGAACAGGCTGGTATACCGGTCGGAGTGGGTAACCTCGTAGCGAATATTAAAACGAATATCGGAATTGATGTCAAAAAAGAGCTGATCACTCTGACTGTAGGTTAGCGCATACCTTGTTCTGGAGTTTTGAATCCATGGCTTGCCACGGAAACTGTGGAACGGAAAGTTGAGACGCGGTACGGTATACTCCCCGCGGACTTCATAACTCTGGAAAATCGCCGAACCTGTTGAGGTACGTCTGCCGGTTTCTTCATCCACAGGAGAGATTTCCCGAAGCGTGGATGATGTAACATATTCGAGACTGGTATTTATCCCAAGTGAAAGATTATCTGCGCGGCCGGAGAAATTATTATTGTTGTAGTTAATGCCAAAACCGGTACCGAAACCGTACCTGCGCATACCAAAAAATTCGGTACGTAACGAGTGCTTGGGAATCGTTTGAAGTTCAAAATAAGAGGGTATCGTTTCCCGTGAAAAGTCGGGTACGCTGTTGTCTTCGTGCAGAGAAAAACGATTTGTTAACATCATTCCAAGGTTTTGGTAAGAGTTTACGCTCTGCAAGAAGGCCGACTGATCAAATGCATCCCCCGGTTTATAGCGTATCTGTTCATGTAGAAGACTGAATCTTGTTTGTGCGCTGCTTTCTTTATCAATGTAAATTGAAAACCCGGGGTTTGTATGGGGTTCTCCCGAGAACGTTTCCGATTCATCAAATTCATCCTTTTCTCCAGGTCCGCTCAGGGAAATGTGTATATCTCCAAACCTGTAGAAATTACCGGGCTGGATTGTGAAGAGAATATCAAAAGCATTTTCATTATCGTCTGCCCTTTTTGCGAGTGCCTGAACGGAATCGCGCTGCACGGAAGCATATCCGTGATTTTTGAGGAAATTAATGATGCGGGATTGCTCACTGCGAAGTTTTTGCAGTTCGTAGGGTTCATTAACAGCAAAGGTGGTATCGTTCACGCGTTCACCTGCAAATTCACTTTCCCGGATAAACTCTTCCCTAAGATCTGAATCCACAAAATCTGGGATGCCTGAGAAGCCAACTGATTGAAGCTGTGATCTGGGACCTTCATCAATGATGAAAGATACCTCTACACGATTCTCTTTATACTCAATAACAGAGGTGTCAACGGCAATATCGAAATATCCGAGGTTTTCGTAGTAGACCTGGATTCGCTCAATATCGTTTGCAACCATTTCGCGATCGAGATATGCAGGAGCTTCCCCGATTTTGAATACCTGCCAAAGGTAATACCAGGGGGTGAATCTTGGAATTCCCAGGAATTCACGGTTATTGTCGGTTCTTACGAGGGTACGAAGGGTTCCGTTGCGAATATCCTGGTTTCCGGAAAAGCGGATAATGCGCACAACTTTATCACTCTCATTCTCATCCTGGTTTGAACCGTTGCCGGATTGAGCGGATAGGGCAGAAGGTGTGAATGACAGGAAAGCAGAAAAAAAGATGATAAAACCCAAGCACAGATAAGGATCTTTCATAAGAAAAAAAATAGAAAAGAGCGCGGCTTAGGGTTTATCATCCATTTATATCAAACTGGGAATTGATGAAATTTTTAAACGTCGTCGTAATCGAACCCTTCGTCTTCTTCCCCGTGAAAGAAGTCTTCTTTGCGAATATAGTCGGGCCAGATGTCTTCAATACCTTCATATACGGTGTCTTCGCCCTCGGCAATTTCATCCAGTTCGTATAGGTTGTCAATTGCCTGCTGCGGCAAACCTGTACGCTCTGCCCATTCTATTAGCTCTTCCCGGGTTGCAGGAAAGGGAGCTTCATCAAGTACGGCTGCTAATTCAACTGTCCAGATCATAATATTTTGTTCTCTTTAACGATTTGTGGTAAAACTTATTTCGACTGTTATAAACTGTTTGTAAACGACAAATGCAAATTTTTTAGGACCAAAAGGTACACTTTTTTTCAATAGGTGTTCAAAAGGTCAGGAAAATATTTTTTATCTTCACTATGTGTGAATCAAATACACGCAAAACGGTTCTGTTGTTCCATCTGATTTCAAGGTGTAAAAATGAATCGTATTTCGTCAGTATGATTGATACCTTACAACAGTATACAACTCTAAAAAAATGATTGTCCTATGGGAATGCCTGGTGGTGTAGAAATTATTGTCATTGTATTAATTATTTTGCTTCTGTTCGGAGCAAAGCGTATTCCTGAACTTGCCCGTGGTATCGGGCAGGGTATTCAGGAGTTCCGCAAAGCTTCGGATGATATCAAAAAAGAGATCGATAAAGGCTCGGAAGAAATCAAGAATGCGTCATCCGGGACTAAAAAAGAGGAAGCAGAATCCAAATCAGATAAATAGAAAGGCGATTATTCATGAAGACATTGCTCTCTATCCAGGACGAGCTTACATCCGGTAAAACAACGCTTCCGGAACTTGTTGAACCCTGCATCCAGGCAATTGAAGAAAAAAATGACACGGTGAATGCCATGGTGTCGTTTGACGCTCAGATTGTACGTGATCAGGCTGAAACCATTCAACAGAAAATTGATAACGGAACAGCCGGAAATCTGGCCGGCGCAGTTATTGCCGTTAAGGATGTGATTTGTGAGAAGGGAAAAAAAGTAACCTGCTCCAGTAATATTCTGCGTAATTTTGAGAGCGTGTATGATGCAACGGTCATCGAAAAACTTGCCGCCGAAGATGCCTTATTTATCGGCAGAGCCAATATGGATGAGTTTGCGATGGGTTCATCTACAGAAAATACGATTTACGGACCCGCTACAAATCCGCATAATTCTGAGTATGTAACAGGCGGTTCAAGCGGAGGCAGTGCTGCAACTGTGGCTGCCGGTATGTGCAACATTTCGCTCGGCTCTGATACGGGGGGATCCATTCGCCAGCCGGCATCCTATTGTGGTGTTGTGGGGCTGAAACCTACCTACGGTCGTGTATCCCGCCACGGGTTGGTTGCTTTTGCATCCTCGTTCGATTGCATCGGGCCTTTTGCGCATTCCGTAGAAGATGCGGCCGTGCTGCTGGAGTATCTTTCCGGAGACGATCCGATGGATCAATCCTCTTCCGATAAACCGGTTGAAGCATATCGCAAGGCGTTAAAAAGTGAAGAAAAGCTCACCATTGGCGTACCTGATGAGTACTTTGGCGAAGGCCTGGATGATGAAATTCGTTCAACAATTCAGGGATTACTGAAAGATCTTGAAAGCGAAGGGCATACACTAAAGCCCATCAGCCTGGAACACACCGATTATGCAATCGCCACCTATTATATTCTGGCAACTGCTGAGGCATCGAGCAACCTGGCCAGGTACGACGGCATCCGGTATGGACACCGTGCCAGTTTTGATGACGTTGAGGAAGATTTAAAGCAGGAACAGATTGCTTTAGAAAAAAGACTTGAAGTGGCAAAAGGAACCGAACGTGAAAAAATTGTAGAACAGATTGCCAAGGCTGATTCCCCTCTCATTCGTCTGTACAAAAAATCGAGGACGGAAGGATTCGGAGAAGAGGTGAAACGCAGAATTTTACTGGGTACCTATGTTCTTAGTGCCGGTTATTATGACGCATACTTCGCAAAAGCACAGAAAGTACGGCGTCTGATTAAAGAAGACTTTTCAAAAGCATTTGAAAGTGTGGATGTGATTGTATCACCAACTGCCCCAACCACTGCGTTCAAACTGGGTGAAAACCAGGATGATCCTGTGCAAATGTACCTGAACGATATTTACACCATCGGGGCCAATCTTGCAGGAATCTGCGGGATCAGCGTACCAGCCGGCACACATTCCAATGGAATGCCTTTCGGGGTCCAGTTCATGGCAGATTCATTCAAAGAAAATAATATTTTGCGAGCCGGACACGCTGTAGAAAAGCTTCTGGTGTAAACAAAACTTCTCTAAAAAATAGATCATGGCAGCAAACCGGTTGAAAGAAAAATGGGTTCTCATCACCGGGGCTACCTCCGGCATTGGAAAAGCCTGTGCCGAACAGTTTGCCGAAATGGGTTGCAGCCTGGTGCTTACAGGTCGCAGAAAAGATCGTCTTGATACACTTGGCAGTACGTTGTTATCCGGCTCTGACATAAACATCAAGACATTTGCGTTTGATGTGCGCGACAGAGATGCCTGCAGAAAAGCTGTAGATGAATTACCGGGACCAGCAGACATCCTGGTGAATAATGCGGGTCTTGCTGTTGGTAAAGAACCGGTTGATCAGGGACATTTTGAGGACTGGGATCGTATGATTGATACCAATATTAAAGGCCTCTTAACCATGACCCGCCTGGTTGCGCCGTCTATGAGAGAGCGGGGCAGCGGCCATATCATAAACATTGGCTCGGTTGCCGGTCATGAAGCCTATCCGGGGGGCGCTGTGTATTGTGCCACCAAACATGCTGTGGATGCCATCACCAAATCGACCAAAAAAGA
>JAWLEH010000179.1:0-2629 GCA_041686215.1 Balneolaceae bacterium
TTTTCAGCTTTCCTCTCGACATTACCGAATCAATAAAATTAAACTGTCCGCCGGATAGTTTTTCTCCACCGTCAATGGTGACGGTCTCCCCGGTGATATATGGGGCCATGTCGCTCATCAGGAATGAAGCAAGGTTTGCCAGTTCTTCGTGTTCTCCATAGCGTCCCGCAGGAATTTTTTCGAGATACTTTTTCTCAAACTTTTTATTGGGAAAAAGACGTGTCCATGCACCTTCGGTTGGAAAGGGTCCGGGAGCAATGGCGTTCACACGAATTCCATACGTGCCCCACTCGAAAGCCAATGATCGGGTCATTGCCAGAACACCGGCTTTGCCGCAGGCGGACGGTAATACAAACGCGGACCCGGCATCTTCAGCATAGGTAGTAACGATATTGAGAATATTTCCTTCCTGTTTGTTGTCGATCAGATAGTTTCCAAAATGGTGGGTGCAGTTAAAACTGCCATGGAGAACAATATCTACGATAGCTTTAAATCCTCCCGGTGAGAGATCTTCCGAGGCGCTTAAAAAATTTCCCGCGGCATTGTTTACCAGTCCGGTCATCTTTCCAAAGTCTTTGACGATTTGCCGGATCATCTCTCCCACTTTCTCATAATCCCGAACATCCACCGAGTACCAGCGAACGTCCGTTCCGTGTTCTTTGAGCTCTTCCGTAGCATCCTTCAATTTCTTTTCAGTCCTTCCACAAATGGCAATATCCGCTCCCAGCTCTGCAAATTTCTTCGCCATGGAGAGTCCCAGCCCGCTACCGCCGCCGGTAATGAGGATGACTTCGTTTTTAAGTGTGTCTTCTTTGAACATATTATTAGTCTTGAGGTTTTAGTCTTGAGTCGTGAGTTTTAAAACATTGTGGATAGTCTTGAGGTTAAGCTATTTTGGTCGAGAAGATGTTTGATTTGATGATTCTACCTGGATTCTGAATTTCAATACATGTTCAGATTTTGTACCCGGTTTTCTCAATACTCATGACTCAACGCTCACGACTACGTTCTTTCAAAAATCCCCGCAGCACCCATTCCACCACCGATGCACATCGTTACCATTCCAAATTGCTTATCCAGCCGATGGAGGTCGTGGATGATTTGGGTGGTCAGTTTTGCGCCGGTGCATCCAAGTGGGTGGCCCATTGCTATCGCTCCGCCATTCACATTCACTTTTTCGGGATCGAGCCCCACTTCGCGAATTACAGCCAGGGACTGAGCCGCAAACGCTTCGTTGAGTTCAATCAGATCCATATCCTTCAGTTTCAGTCCGGTCTGCTTCAATACTTTCGGGATAGCTTCCACGGGACCAATTCCCATAATTTCCGGTGCCACACCACCCACGGCAAAACCATGATATTTTGCGATCGGTTTCAAGCCAAGTTCATCCGCTTTTTCCCGGCTCATCACCAGCACACCGGCGGCGGCATCATTCATTTGTGATGAGTTTCCCGCGGTTACAGATCCTCCCTTTTTAAATACCGCGCGTAATCCACCAAGAGCTTCAAGATTCGTATCTTTTCTAGGTCCTTCATCCTGTTTGAAAGTGAATTTTTCCTCAGCAACTTCTCCATCAGCCGTGACATATTTGTGAACCACATCAATCGGTGTAATCTGTTCCTCAAAATAGCCCTCTTCCCACGCCTTGACCGCTTTATGATGGCTTTTCAATGCAAACTGATCCTGATCTTCCCTGCTCACTCCGTACTTGTCTGCAACATTCTCCGCCGTCAGCCCCATGTTGATGTACACTTCAGGACGTTCTTTTGTCAGCTCCGGATTGGGCTGAAATGAAACTCCACCCATCGGTACCTGGCTCATACTCTCCACTCCGCCGGCAATCATGATTTCCGCTCCTCCTGCCATGATTCGTTCTGCGGCCATGGCGATTGTCTGCAGACCGGATGAACAGAATCGATTGATCGTCATCCCAGGAACTGAATCGGGTAAACCACCCATAAAGACAGCCTGTCGCGCCACATTCATACCCTGGGAGCCCTCCGGAAAGGCACATCCCACAATGACATCCTCAATCATCTCAGGTTTCACACCCGGGGCCGATTTCAGCAATTCCTTAATAATATCTCCCATTAGCGAGTCCGGCCGGGTAAACCTCAGAGATCCCTTATTGGCCTTTCCACAAGCAGTTCGTTTCGCAGCTACGATGACGATTTCTTTTTCTTTAGTCGTGAGTCTTGTGTCTTGAGTCATGAGATTTGGGTTTAATTTCGTTGCTTCTTTTCGAGTACGTACAGCATTTTTTGGATTTCATTGAGATCATTGAATAGAAAATCAAAATCATCTCCCTTCAAATACTTAAGATTTTTAGCAATGAGTAACTGTGTTTCGAGTTCACAGGCTGAGCCATATGAGATACCAAGAAACTTTGCGAATTCTTTCTTTGACCTTCTACCTGCTCCTTCCGCAATATTAGAGCTGATTGAGACAGCAGCTCTTCTGATCTGAGACGTAATTCCATACAGTTCATACTTTGGAAATTTTACAGTTTTTTGATAAACATTTGTTGCCAGTTCTACTGCTCGTTTCCATACAATAAGATTTCTAAAATTATCCATGATTCTACAGTTTTTGGTTAGTGATTGTCACTTATCTGTATGAACCAAATAAT
>JAWLEH010000179.1:2729-4823 GCA_041686215.1 Balneolaceae bacterium
TGTGTCCGTTCATCCTGAAAGCACTCCAGGATTGCATCACGCTCGAGTTTCAGTACATATGATTCGGGTACTTCCTGCGCTTCACTGAGGTCGCCGCCAGTCATGATCTCGGCTACTTTTCCGGCCAGTACTTTATCGTATGGTGATGCCCATCGGGCCTCCGTCATAATGTATAGAGTCACTTCAAGAACACTCATTCCGGTCTGCCCAACCAACTTGATCTTCGGCTCTGCCGGCGGGCGATATCCCGCATCCGCCATGGCCCTCGCCTGCTGTTTGGCAGTAGCCAGCAGCAGATCACGGTTCATTACAATCATATCGGTATCGCGCAGGTATCCAAGTTGTTTAGCTTTTTCAGCGCTGTCGGAAACTTTCGCCAACCCTATCGTTTTGAACGCATCTTTCAGGTACGGCAAAGGATCGGCATCCTCATCTTCATTGACTTTACTCATTGCCCTCAAAAGCAGCTCTTTGGTTCCGCCACCGGCCGGAATCAATCCCACACCCAACTCTACAAGTCCACAGTAGAACTCGTGGTGAGCCACCACCTTATCGCAGTGCATCATAAACTCAACACCGCCGCCAAAACACCGGCCCGACACGGCTCCAATCACCGGAAACGGCAGGTACCGCAGTCCAACCGCTACCCGCTGAAAATTTTCCACAGCCTCTTTTACTTTGTCAAAATCACCACTCTTCAGGGCCTGACCCGCCTCAGCAAGGTTCGCTCCATAGCTGAAATTTTCGTTATCGTGGCCAATCACCATCGCATCAAACTGCTCCTTCACAATCCCGGCCGCCTTGTCAACGGACTGAACCAATTCGAAACCGAGCGTCTGCTGTTTGGTGCGAAATTCAAACAGCGCGATTCCATGACCCATGTCGTACAATCCGGCACTCTTGTTGCCCCAAACCTCCTTGCCATTTCGTTTGAGCGAGGCTGCTGTGACAGCACCTTTCGCAGGCGGCGTCAGATCTTCTGCCTTACCGGTTGCGAGATTGTACACCGTTCCGTCATCTTTATAGAATGATTTCCGGCCGCTCTTGAGCATCTTCATCACAGAATCTGGAACGTCTCGTCCCTCCTCTTCCATGCGTTTGACCGATTCCTCCACACCGATCGCGTCCCAGCGCTGAAAAGGACCGAGTTCCCAGTTAAATCCCCACTGCATCGCCCGGTCGATCGCCTCAACCGAATCCGTAATTTCAGGGATACGGTTGGCGGAATAAAGCAACAAATCGCAGTGAATCTCCCACAGGAATTTTCCCGCCTTATCATCCCGGTTCACCAAATATTTCAATCGCTCACCGGAGGTTTTAAACTCCTTTTTAGCTTTATCGGCCGATTCAAACTCTACATCCTGCTGAGGCTCATAATCAAACGTTTCGGGATCAATCACGTGGTACTCGTTCCCTTTCTCACCTTTCACTTTTTTATAAAACCCGTGACCCTTCTTATTTCCATGAGCGCCCTTCTCCACCATTTTCTTGAATCCGTCGGGCACTTTAAAGAGCTTCCGCCGTTCATCATCCGGTACAGCGGGATAGAGATTTTCGGCCACATGATTCAACACGTCAAGTCCGGCCATATCTGCGGTACGGAATGTTGCCGCTTTGGAATAGCCGGTCAATGTACCCGTTAAAAAGTCGATCTCTTCCGCTCTGAATTCCCCGTTAAAAAACCACGGCATAATGGAAGCCATCGAAAACACACCGATTCGGTTGGCAATAAAGTTGGGGGTGTCTTTGCACTGAACCACGCCTTTACCCAAGATTTTTTCACAAAAACCGGTCATGTATTTGGTGACCGCATCATCCGTACTTTCGGTCGGGATAATTTCCAACAGCTTCATGTAGCGCGGTGGGTTGAAAAAGTGCGTTCCCAGAAAATGCGATTTAAACTCATCGGAAACTTCTTCGCTGATCTCCGAAATTGGCAGGCCTGAGGTGTTGGAACTGACAATAGTGCCCGGCTTGCGCACTTTCTCCAGTTTGGCCATCATCTCTTTTTTGATATCCATCCGTTCCACGATTACCTCGCAGATCCAATCGGCATTGGCGGCCCACTCCAGGTTGTCCTCAAAATTTCCCGGC
>JAWLEH010000180.1:0-4821 GCA_041686215.1 Balneolaceae bacterium
CTGTACAGGATTTCAGATTCCCGACTGTCATAGCGCCTGAACCCGAAGTCATCGAGAATGAGTAGATCCACATTTCTGATCAGTTTCCAGTATCTGGCGATTCTCCTGGGATACGAATCATTAGTAAGTTCTTGCAGCAGTAGTTGGGTCTTCATGAATAATGCATCTCCGCCGCGTCGACATACCTCATGTCCAACGGCCTGTGATATATGGGATTTCCCTATTCCCGGTGGTCCGCAGATGACCAGGCTACGGTTCTGTTCGATAAAGTGACAGGTTGCCAGGTCCCTGATAGTCTGGGGGTTCAGGGCTTCTTCATTGAACCTGTAATCAAAGGTTTCAAAGGTCATGCGGTTACTGAATCCTCCGGTCTTGAGTTTTTTGGCCAAGAGGTTTGACTCTCGGTTGAGCACTTCATCCTGCAGCAAGAGGTGCAGGAACTCGAGATGGCCGAGGTTTGCTTGTTTTGCCTCCCTCAGTCTTGTCTCAAGGCTCGCAGCCATACCGGGCATACGCAGCTGCTTCAGGATAGCCGGGATGTGTTGATGATGTAGCATAGGGTCTCCTTCTGATGTTAATTGATATATTCACTTATGTCCCGAACCATCGCTGTTCCTTCGGATGACATCGGGATCATAAACTCGAACAGGTGTTGTGCCTTTTCTTCTTCAATCAGCTGTTTGATGAATTTCGGAGAGAAGATGCGTTTTTCAGCCGCATAGGAACAGACGGTCTCCAGGTACGGGAAATCACGATTGTCTTCCAGCAGCTGCAAGAGTCCTTTGACCAGTCTGGCGTTCAAAAATGCATGGGGCTTGAGGATTGTTTCGGCCAGCTTTTCAGCCGCTGCGCCATACTTCCTGGCTTGACGGATCAGGTACTGCGGATACGCACCGAGCATCATGGCTTCGAAGGATTCCGGGAAATCGCCGGTTGTCCACTGAGCCCGTTGAGAGGAGATAACATATTTTCTGATAAAGAGATAATGCTCATCATACAGATCCAGCAACTGATCGGACTTGCGGCAGTGTACGATGCTGTTTCTGTACTCATAGGGTAGTGAGTATCGTTTCTTCTCAAATGACAGAAATTGATCGGGATGAACTTTGGCAGATTTCCAGATGGGAACTTCAAACCGCTTCGCCGGCAGAGGTTTTAGGGTTTCCCGCTCCTCCTGCTGAAAGGCAATCCAGGGTTCAATCTGAGTCGTGCCATGGACAGTCATCCCATACTCATCACGACACCAATGCAATGCCTCCTGATTCAATTCATCAAGGGAAAAGGAAGGATGGATTGCATGCAGGGCTCTGTATACCTCCCGGACTTCCTGGACCTGACGTTCCACCTTTGCCTTCCCTTTTGCATGCCTTGCTATACACGGATTGATAAAGGTATCGTAATACTCGGCGAACTCCGCATATGCACGGTTGAGTTTCGGGTCGTAGACGTGCGCTTTGATGACACCGGATTTCAGGTTATCAATGGTCAGGTATTCCGGGGCCCCACCGAAAAACTCCAACATCTGGACATTGCTCAGCACAAATGCATCCTGCTTCTGGGAATAGGTAAACTCTACATAGGGTAGTCTACTTGCAGAGAGTTTCCCGATAAACGCGTATACCCGCCGGTTCTTGCCGGTAACGGGATCAACGTGATACCCGACACTGCAGTAGTCGATCTGTATCTCCTGACCCGGTAGTGTCTCAAGCCTTGGAAACTGTTTCAGCACTGTTTTTGCCAGATTCACTTTTTGGGCAAACACCTTGAAGCTCTCATAGCTGCCCGAGAGCCGGTATTTTCTTTTGATGATCTTGAACGCAGTTTTCGGTTTGACCGGCTCGTCCTTGTCGGTGAGTAAATCAATGATTTCCTGCAGATGGTTCTGTAGTTCATCCTGGACAGGGCTGCTGCGTTTGTTTACTGGCAGCAATGCAAACAGCCTTCTACTCAGTTCATCTGTGCTCAGTTTGCCCGAGCAGAGTTCCGGATCTTCGGTAAACTTCTGTACATAGGTGCGAATCGTTTTCCTGTCATACCCTTCCGCCTGGCTGATGCTCTGAATACTTTGTCCGCTTTGCCATCGCCGGTAGAGAGCCTGTAAATCGTGTATATTCATCCTTCGGTATCCCATGGTGCCTCCCAATGCTGTGTGATTCATCAGGAGGAATGTATCGTATCCGAAGGGGATGGGGAATTGAGATTACCCTAACGCCAAAACAGTGGGGAATTGTAATTACCCTGGCGGTAAAACCATGGGGAATCTTGATTACCCTATCACTGGATTAGTGGGGAATTGTAATTACCCTATACCGGGTTTGGATGGGGAATTGAGGTTACCCTGGACATCTTTTTTCTATTTCCTCAACCTGCGATTTTACTCCGGTGTTTTTGGCAGATTTACACCGGTAAAAATAATGCTTTAAAACCAGTGAACACTATTAGCAAAAATATTTATTTTCTGTTATATTAGAGAGGGAGAAAAATCATGCCAAAAGTTACAGTTGATATGTCTATTGAGAACATTGCGGAGTTTATCACTCATCTTTCTTCAGAAGAGCGTGAAACCCTTTTACTTTTACTTTCTGCAGATGGGAAAGAGCTTAAAAAGCGTAAAGAGGAAATTGAAAGTGGGAAAGTAAAAACATTATCTCACACAGATATATTTAATGACTGAAATACGGTTTCACCCCAGAGTTAAGAAAGATCTAAAACAGATTGATACTAAACTTCTCAGCAAAATTCGTGATGATTACCTTACGCAGATTCAAGAAAACCCAAATACTGGGAAACCCCTTAAAGGGGCTTTACATGACATTTTTTCATATCATTTCAAGTTTAAAAATGTGCACTATAGAATAGCGTATATGTATTCCCCAAAAGATAACATAGTGACTGTTCTGATGATCGGAAAACGAGAGAATTTTTATACCGTATTGTCTAGACGTATTTCTTAAACATAAATTTCTGAAAATTTTTCATCCCCTGATCCAGCCGAATACGTCGTTGGAGCAGACCTGATAGGTCGATGGTGGCAGGCAGCTCAACTTGCGATTCGGGTGGGATATATCTTACAATAGTACGTTCATTTTTTATCCATAGAAATAGGGTGCAATGAAATTAAAATCCGCCTATATGATGATTCATTTTCTTCTTCATGAGCGTTGAGATGAGAAGAGTTTTAAAACCGCGGATAGTGTAGCCAGGATATGGGGCGGTTCGCGGATGGGCTCGGATGGTTAGTTTCATAGCACTTTCTCACCGCTGAAGGGGTTCTATGGCTTTTCAGAGCTCGCAACCTGAAAATATGTTCCCTCGCCTCACTTCCTCCTTTTCTCATTGTAGCGTGCTCTCCTCGATATCAAGGCACGCTCTCGCTGAATTTCAATGAAGATAAACATGCGACAACACTTATTTCTCTATGAAAAAATCTCGTCAAGATAGACTATTTTACCCGAGAATGCATCGACTAATACCGGTCGCAAATCTTCGTTGGTAAACAATTGCCAATACCCGTTTGAATAGTAGTACGTGTCACTATCAAACTGCGGCTCTACTACGATATCTCCATTACAATCCATTAATCCGACTTCATATTCACCTTCTCGTACACGTGCAACCGCTGCAAGTCCGCCGCGAAATCCGGTCAGCACACGCAGCTCTTCATCAAGCCTTCGCACCGTATTCCCGTGTCGGTCGATAATTTTAAAATATCTGGGAGTTGCACCCTTTTTAATTTTCTTGTAGCGTACTAAGGCAACGCCATTTGAGAATGGATGTGCGTAGTAGTATTGGCCTTCAATAACTACATTCCCGCGCCGATCGATGTATCCATAGTTTCCTGCTCTATTTGATCGTTCAAAAGAGGTGAAACCTGCTGCCGCAAGCTCTTCGGAAAATTCGTTCAAATCATAGAACTTGGGTTCAGTTACAAAATTTCCGTTTTTATCTATAATGCCAAAGACATCAACCGGCCAGTCAACATACCTATAAACACGGGCTATTCCATTAGAAAAAGGATAACCTCCGTCGATCGAGAGTCCGGAGAACAGATTACGGCCGTCCTTGTCAATATAGGTTACTTCATCACCCATTTTTACACAGGCTTTACCCTCCTGGAAATCGCCAGCACGATTCAGCCCTTCTATCTTCAATCTGCCTTGATAGTCGTAGTATCCCCACTCATCTCCCTGCTTAGCGCGAATCATTCCATCACTTGGGGCATAGGCATAATCGGTCTCAATAACGGCGATACGATTACCTTCCTCGTCGATTATTTGAAAACTCCCTTCTTCTGTCTCCACCACAGCTACACCGCCATCAAACTCTGTAGCATCTGCATATTGTGGCTCCATGAGAACATCCAGGTCCTCATCCAGATATCCCCAGAGACCACCAAAGCCCTTTTGAACTGGTATGGGATTTGCATGAGCTGACACTGATAATGCCAGAAATAGGCAACAACAAACAAATGTCTTTACATGATATCTATTTATACTACTCCACACTGTAGTAGCTAAAATTATCATATACCCAATCATCGTTTTCGAACTCCTTTTGACTTGAATATTCTTTAGTATGTACTTCACCGCCACTATAATCTGTAGCGGTAACGGATCCATCTTCTGTTTTTTCGACTCCTGCCATATGTTCATCCTCTTCATCTCCACCCGACATCATTACCGCGCTGACACCTTCTTCTGCAGTATCTGTAGTTTCAAGTTTGTCCATATAATTCTGTGTTTCATTTTTATTTGGACCTACTTTATGTGTTTTAGGATCCGGCCAGTCATCAGGTTTCTTGCCACTGTCTTCAAGAATTAC
>JAWLEH010000055.1:0-21443 GCA_041686215.1 Balneolaceae bacterium
AATCGGAATGTGGTTGTGGCAGGTGAAACCGCAGAGGGCGCGAAGGGACGCCAAGAATTTGCATTCAACTCTATAACAGAGTTACTTTTTTTAATCAATGAAATGGGAGGTCTGTTACCATGAGTTTTTCGGATACTTCTGCGATTGTCGGAAGCTGTTTCAAGGGCAAACCCATATTTAACCCAAAGCTAACGTATTTACAATGACATACGTGAAAGTTGTTTTTTTTAAATTTTTGGTCGGATGATCATAAAATAGACATTAACCTATACCGGCAAATCAAAAAATAAATACGTTAAGATTTTTTAATATTAGAAGTTTTTTATATCATACATGAAATTCATCTTCAAATCTACGGTGGCTCTAAACTATCGTATGTGAAGTTGACCAAGGGTTGATCGCCCGAAAAGAAATGTAAAAGGTATTTATAGACACCAAATTACTTTTTAAAGGAAGACATGGAAAAAAACTACGGCCAAAAGAAATGGCGAAACAGTATCGACTCTGTGCTCCATCAACAGAAACGAACGACTCCACAAAAAGGGAACCCGGAAGCAGACCACTGGAAACGAAAATACCGGCAACTTAAGGCCGTGCATCAGCTGCAGAATCATACAGTTCGCCATTTTATTCATAACATAATGTCTCCCCTGAGCGCGGTTTCGGGGTATCTTGAACTACTACTGAACAATCTGCACCGAACCGACAGCAGTGAAAAGCAAACAAGATATGGTAACAATGTGGCAGACGGTCTGAATGAGATTGGATTTTTGCTGGAACAGCTGCACGATATCTATAAAGAAGAACCGTACGATGAAGAAGGGGAAGGTAGTCTGCTGCTGGAACTAAACTGGCTTGTCAACGAAGTGAAACAAGTGGCTGCCAATGCCACAGAGCTGAGAGCCTCTGAAATACAATTCACCGAGTCGGGAACCCCTGTTCATGTAAAAGCAGATCTGTTCCAGGTGAAACTTATGATTTATAACCTGGTGATGATCGCTGACAGGTTTTCAGAAGCTGGTAACCGGCTTGAAATTGAGGTGAGCCGGGATGAATCGGAACTCGCCCTTATCATAAGAAATTCCGGGGAAGCCATCCGGAACGAAGCTCTGAACGAGCTGTTTGAAGAGAGAGATATTGTTCGGCTAACGGACGCTATCGGAGATAACTCACCTATGCTTCTGGGTCTGAAGATTTGTGCACAGATTAGCGAGCAGATGAACGGGCGGATTATTTTGGACAGACGCGACCGGAAAACTCCTCTTGTTATTCTCACCGCTCCCATTGCAGACCAGGCTTCATTCAAAGAATAATATGGCAATGCAGGCCTTTGGGTGTGGAAAATAGCTGCATCTGAAATTCGTAGAGCTGTTCGCGAATATGGCTGAAGTCCTGCGGAATATCTCCTTTTGGTGCAAATATTGTTAACCCTTCTGCTTCTCGTTCATTCCGGATTCTGGACCGGATGTCCAGCACCTGGTCGTGTCCCGGAACCAGGAAATACTCGATCATCTCCCGGAAGCTTACATTATATGCCAGCCTGAAGATTTCAGGCAGATCTGCTTGCAGGTTCTCTTCTTCTCCGCTTTCTTCACCTGCATACGCCTGCTTTTTATTCTCCTCGTCCTCCGGTTTTGCTCCATCGTCAGCCAATTTAAATGAAGGCATCAGCTGGTTAAGCTGATTGTATGGGGCAAATCCCTGTATCTGCTGAACTCCTTCAACCGCCTGGCCGGAGGATACGGATGCCGGAAGTACAAAATTGTTGAGCATGATAGCCTAAGCAGATGTGGATTATGTGTTGTTAACCGGACTCCAATTATTTTTCAATGCCGGTCAAAACAAATCGTTAGTTAACGGATTCTACGTATCAAAGCCGGTAATAATTGAGAACCGGTCCGCACCGGATTGTTAATTTTTAAGTTATCGGCAGTGATCTTCCAAATGTAAGGTGCTGATACAGTAAGCTGTCAGTTAAGCATTCAAAAGTTGAGGGTGAATGCTTAAGAAACTCTAATCTTTCCCGATAACATGCAAAAGCTTTGAACAAGAAAAGCTGTAAACAATGCATGGACGCCGTTACGGGAAATGCATGCGAAATGATGTGTTCAATTGAATTCAATATAGTTGATAGAAAAAAATAGGAGTAAGAATGGGAAAAATTAAAGCGCTTGTTGTTGATGATTCGAAAATAATGAGGAGTGCTGTAAAGCGTGCACTGGACCAGCTGATGCTTGCAGAATTTGAATATGTGGAGGCGATGGACGGCCAGGACGCCCTGGATAAATTTAATGATGAGATTGAAATCATGTTCGTTGACTGGAATATGCCAAATATGACCGGTGTTGAGTTTTCCCGGGCCGTGCGTGACCAGGGCGATACCGAGCATATACCCATCATTATGGTAACGGCGGAAAAGTCGATGGGTAAAGTGGATAAGGCGCTGAATGAAGGAGGTGCCAACGAATACATCACAAAACCTTTTACTGCCGATAAAATGCACAAAGCAATCAGCCGGTATTTTGATGAAGATGGAAATATTATTGGCGAAGAAGAGGAAGAAGAGGAAAAAAGCTTCTTCAAAAGCATCCTGAAATAATAAATTGACCTACTAATAAATGATCCCTAAAAGCTTAGCAGATATACAGGAAATACCGTCTGAAATAACAGGACTTGTAAAAGAATCTGTCATTAACACGTTTGCCTCAATTTGTGGAAGTGAACCATCTTACATTGAGCAGAACGGCCAGAGCAAATCGTTAAATGGCATTATCGGAAACATCGCTGTATTCAATCAGCAGCATACACTTTCTTTGATGATTGTCATTCCCAGGGAGACAGCGCTGACACTGTCCGAAATATTTATCGGGGTGGAAATCCCATTTGAGAGCGATGACATGGGCGACCTGGTTGGCGAAATATCCAATATACTGGCTGGTGACGTTGCGGCTAATATCGAAACAGTAGGGTTCAGGGGCCAGTCTTCCCTGCCCACGGCCACACGGGGCAGTGATCTTACCCTTTTTATGCCAAGCAAGCCTCCTACGGAAAAAATGAAATTTACAGGCCCGAGCGGTGATTTTTGGGTGAATATGGCACTAAGCGAATCCAAATAAGAGCAGAGCAATGAGTGATAAAAACCAGAAACATGTTGATGTACTTGCAGATATTATAAGATCCCTGGCTGATGTCTGGCCAAACGACCGGGATAATGTGATGGTGGCCGGTGCTAAATTCGAAGAGTTTATCGGAGAGCTGGATGATAAGGGGGTGCAGCTTCAAAAGCTGATCAACTTTGCATGGAAAGGAATGAAACACCTCTACGAAAAAGATGACTATTTCACGAGTGTGAAGACCTCCACCATGCAGGGCATCAATACCATCCGTGAGTATATGATTGCCAACGGAAATATTCCGGTAGAAGATTTTGAGCGGTCTTGTCATGATTTGGAAAAAGCTATCTCGGGCGGCAAAGAGTCCGCCGATGAAGTGATTGAGATAGATGAAGTTGAGGGGGTGAAACCCGGAGATCATTCAGGTGAAAAAAGCAAAAAGAAAGCTGATGACAATGGTGTAGATGAAAAAATAAAAGGGGTGACGCTGGATGACCTGGCATCAAATATCATGATGCTGGATGAGGAGAACGTTTCAGGCCGGGAAATTGGCTTGCTGGTGAAGATTCTAAATCATCTGGCCGAGAATGGGCCTGAAGCTTCCTCTGAGGCACTCGTGTCTGCCGCTAAAAAAGCTGAAGAAGTAAGCGAGGCGAAAGAACCTGAAGCAGGGTGGCTTACATTTATATCCCGGAAAACAGAGGAGGCGATTGAGGCCGTCACTGCGGAAGAGTTTGGAGAATATCAGCCTGAAGAGGCAAACACAAAAGATAAAAGCGCAACGGCTGAAACAGACCCACAGAATGATGAAGTGTTTTTAATTCCGCAGGATTCTGAGCCGGGCATGCTTGCTGAATTTGTTACCGAGTGCTCTGATCTTGTGGAAACGGCGGAAAGTGCGCTGCTCGACCTGGAGGAATCTCCTGATAACGATGAGCTGATCAACACGGTTTTTCGGTCGTTTCATACCGTAAAAGGAACATCGGCCTTTATGGGGTTAGAGCCTGTCTCGGAATTTACGCACTCAGTGGAAACCCTGCTGAGCATGGTACGGGACGGAGAATTGCCGTTTGATATGGCCTGTGCTGATATCACACTGGAGTCGATTGATATTTTGAAAAAGATGCTTGATGTGGTTGAAACAAGCGGATGCGGTGATCCTCTGCCAAAACCGGCCGGTTATGACCGGATGATGCGTGTGTTGAATCATATTTTTGATGATGAAGACGAACCAAAAGAAGCATTGAAAAAAGAGGGCGGAACGACACCGCCAGCGGCAGAGACAGATATTTCATCGAATGAAACGCTGGCTCAAAAAGAGGAGCAGGATGTTGCAGGTGAGAAAGCCGGCCAAAAACCGGATGTAGAGTCTACAGTACGGGTGAATGTCGGACGGCTCGACCGGCTGATTGATATGGTTGGAGAACTGGTCATTGCTCACTCGGTTGTGGCGCAGGACAGGTCTATATCGGAAAATACAGACCTGATGAAGAAAGTGAACCACACATCAAAAATACTGCGTGAACTGCAGGATACGAGTTTGATCCTGCGGATGGTTCCGCTGCGGGCAACATTCCATAAAATGAATCGCCTGGTGCGGGATCTTGCCCGTAAAGCAGGCAAATCTGTGAAATTTTCCACAATTGGAGAAGATACCGAGATCGACCGGAACATGGTGGATATCATCAACGAGCCGCTGGTTCATATGCTGCGAAATGCGCTGGACCACGGTATCGAAAATCCGGACGAACGCACGGAAAGAGGCAAGCCTGAAACGGCTAATATTTGGCTGCGTGCCTACCAGGAGGGCGGAAAAGTTGTTATAGAAATTGAGGATGACGGAAAAGGGATTAACAAAGAGAAGGTGTTGCAGAAAGCAATAGAAAAAGGCCTTGTTGACACGGAGAAAAAACTGACCGACAGCGAAATTTTCAGCCTCATATTTTTACCCGGATTTTCTTCGGCGGATGAGGTGACGGATCTCTCCGGCCGGGGTGTTGGAATGGATGTGGTGCGCCGTTCGATCGAGCAGTTGCAGGGTAAAGTTGAAGTGAGTTCTGTACCGGGCAATGGGACAAAAGTTTCTCTCGAAATTCCGTTTACGCTTGCTATTACAGACGGGATGCTGGTGAAAGTGGGTGATCAACAGTTCATAGTTCCCACCATAAATATCGATATGACATTCCGGGCCGAGGAGGATGACATCTACACCGTAATGGGGGATACCGAGCATGTATCGTTCCGGGGAGCATCCGTTCCTGTAATTCGGTTACACCGCCTTTTTAACATAGATGGAGCCGTGGAAAGCCTGCTTGAAGGAACGCTGCTTATCATCAAAAACAACAACAAACGCTATGCACTTCTCCTGGATGAAGTGATTGGCCAGCAGCAGCTTGTGGGTAAATCGATAAATATGAATGTAAAGATGCCGCATATTTCGGGTGGTGCCATTCTTGGTGACGGAAGGGTGGGGCTGATTTTGGATACAACCGCAGTGGTACAGTAATAAAATTGAATCAGTTGGCTGAAATTCGGGACGATGTGCGGTGCCCGGGATGCCAAAGAACCAATGGATGAAGGTACGGTCCGGATGAACAATATTGCACAAATTACGCTGGGGAAAGATGACTTTAACAGGGTGCGGAAACTTCTGCACGGTTATAGCGGCATTTATCTTCATGAAGGGAAAGAAGCACTTGTCCGTGCCCGGCTGATGAAACGGATTCGCAGGCTGGGAATGGTTGGCTTTCAGGAGTACCTGGATTATGTAGAGAGTGATGAAACCGGCGGAGAGTTTCTGTCTCTTGTGGATGTGCTTACCACGAACAAAACCAGTTTTTTCAGAGAAAAGCAACACTATGATTTTTTAGTGGAAATGGTGATTCCGCAGATGAGCGGGCGCCAGTATAAATGGTGGTCGGCCGGCTGTTCTTCGGGGGAGGAGCCGGTGACGCTTGCAATGACGCTGCTTGAACAGCCCGAATTTCAAAAAAGGTTTTCCATTAAGCTGCTGGCAACAGATTTGTCCCGTGATGTATTACAGCGGGCAAAATATGGCGTATATCCCCCGGAAAAGACCCGGGATCTTCCGGCATACTTTTTAAAAAACTACTTCACAGAACAGGAAGACGGATATCAGGTAAACCCCGTAATCAGGGAGTTGATAACCTATGGCAGACTGAACCTGCTGGAGAAGTGGCCGATGCGTGGACCGTTTCATGTGATTATGTGCAGAAACGTGATGATTTATTTTAACAGAGAAACACAGATGGAACTGGTATCACGATTCTACGATCTGCTGGAACCCGGCGGATATCTATTCCTGGGACATTCGGAAAGTGTTTCGGGAAAAGATCATGGATTTGTCAATATCAGTCCTGCTGTTTATCAAAAACGGTGAGGCAAAACTGAATGAAAACCATAGTTGGAGTCAGTGATGTGCATGTTTCAAACAATCCTGATGACATCATCATTACGTATGCCCTGGGGAGCTGCCTGGGAATTGCGGTGCATGATGCGAATGCCGGGGTTGCCGGGTTACTGCACGTAATGCTGCCGCTCTCTAAGTCGGATCCGGAAAAAGCGCAGGCCAAACCTGCAATGTATGTAGATACCGGCCTGGCAAAGCTGTTGAAGGCCTGCTACGACCTGGGAGCTTCAAAAGAAAACCTGGTGATAAGTGTTGCAGGGGGAGCCAGTATGAAACAGAACGAGACGGAAGATTATTTCAAAATCGGAAAGCGAAACTTTACCACACTCAGAAAACTGTTGTGGAAAAATGGTTTTATGATTGCACGGCAGGATGTGGGCGGAAACCGCTCGCGAACAATGGCAATACGTGTATCCGACGGTCTTGTAACAATTAATAAACAACCAATGACGGCGGCATGCGATACAGGCCAGGCGGCAGGCTGCAGTATATAAAGCAAAAATGAAAAGAATATAGAAGAAGGTGATACTATGAAATTAAATGTATTAATTGTTGACGACTGCTCAGTCATGCGGCTGATGATGAAACGAACACTGAAACTCAGCAATATCGCTGTGAAACGGGTTTTTGAAGCATCCGACGGGGAACAGGCACTGGAGCTTGTAGACACCGAAAAGATTGACCTGATTATCCTGGATCTCTACATGCCGGTAATGGATGGAATGGAGGTGCTGGAAACCCTGCGAAACCGGTCCGTTTCACGCCATATCCCCATCCTGATCGTATCTACCGAAAGCAATGAAAGCATGATCGACCAGATTGAGGCACTGGGTTCGGGATTTGTTCACAAACCGTTTACACCGGAAGCACTTCGCGAAGAGATCGTAAAAGTTTCAGACAACAGCCATTCAATTAAAGCCACGTTGTGGAAGAACTGAATATTGCCGGCAGATGCTGCCGTAACCTGTTTAATGTTGTATATAAAACCCTGACGACGTAGTTATGAAACGAAATGTGCTGATCGTGGAAGACGACCCGACTATGCGGGTGGTGTTAAAGCGTACACTTACGGAAAGCAACCTGGAGATAGGTGAAATCATTGAGGCCGAAAACGGAAAAATTGGTCTCGAAATGCTGGAAAAACATCAAATCGATCTCATGCTGGTAGATATTTATATGCCGGTGATGGATGGCCTTGAGATGCTTGATTACTGTGCTGATAACCCCGAATTCGCAAATATTCCGGCAGTTGTGGTATCATCAGAAAATGATGAAAAACGAATAGATGCCATATTGAGACAGGGAATGGGCTTTGTTCACAAAGAGTTTACAACGGATCTGCTTGAAGAACAGATCAGGAAAAAAATAAAAGAGGACTAATTCATGGTTGCTGTAAATGATGAAAAACTAAAAAGTATTGCTTACCAGACTTTTGAAATAACATGCTACATGTTTCCGCTGGAAGAGTGGGAACTGGAAGAAGAAGGTGTGCAGCCACCGGGTGACGGCAGCACCAGTGCCTTTGTCCGGTTTGACGGGGCTGCTGAAGGAGCGATGGAAATCCGCGTTACCCCCGAACTTTTTGATGCAATTGCTGAAAATATGCTGGGCATGGAAGAGGGCGATGACTCCCTGAAAGAGGGTGCACTTTGTGAGATTGCAAATATTATTTGCGGTAATACGGTGCCGGCATTTGCCAAAGGCAATGATATCTGCTATATACGGCCGCCTGAAATTCTGGATGACCCGGATAAACTGAAAGAATTTAAAGGATTAGAGACTGAAACTGTCCAGGTTTTTCTGGATGAAGGGGTTGCGGAAATTACGATATACCTGAAAAGCGAGTAGACGATGATTAAAGTATTGGTAGTTGATGATTCTGCTCTGGTTCGAAAGGTTCTAACCGAAGAGCTGGGAAAACAGAAAGATATTGAAGTGGTGGGAACCGCAATTGATCCGTACGCGGCACGGGACAAAATTGTGAAGCTCAAACCTGACGTTTTGACTCTCGACCTGGAGATGCCCCGCATGGATGGCCTTTCGTTTTTGGCAAAATTGATGAAACATCATCCAATGCCTGTTGTAGTTGTGAGTTCTCTTACCCCAAAAAACAGTGAAAACGCCTTGACGGCGCTTCGGTTGGGTGCGGTAGATGTAATCTGTAAACCGGGCTCGGCCTATTCAACACAAAATATTTCGCGTGCAATTGTGAAGGCCGTTCGGGCCGCTTCCATTGCCCGGTTTGATAAAGATCGCTACACAAAACGAACGGATTTGTCTGAAAACAGAAAGTCAGAGCCCGAGCTGCAGAACACGAAACTGGTTCACACAACAGATAAGTTGATAGCAATCGGGGCTTCTACAGGCGGAACCAAGGCGCTTGAGACTGTACTTACGGGGCTGCCGGCAAACATACCCGGTATTGTGATTGTGCAGCATATGCCGCCTGTATTTACAAAAAGCTTTGCTGACAGGCTCAACACGGTTTGCCGCGTGGATGTTAAAGAAGCAGAAGACAACGATATGATTGAAACCGGCAAAGTGTTGCTGGCACCAGGCAATTACCACATGCTTGTGGAAAAAAGAAGTGCAAAATATCACGTTCGCATCAAACAGGGGCCGCCGGTACACCATCACCGGCCCAGTGTTGATGTGCTTTTTAACTCCGTTGCCGAGGCCGCGGGAGTGAATGCAACCGGTGTGATATTGACTGGAATGGGTGCTGATGGGGCGAAAGGGTTGCTGGCCATGAAAGAGAAAGGATCGTACACATTTGGGCAGAATGAGGCAAGCTGTGTAGTGTATGGTATGCCAAAAGAGGCAAAAAAAGTGGGTGGTGTGTCAGAAGAGGTGTCCTTGGAGGATATTTCTGAGGCAATTATTAGTAGTATAAAAGGAAAATCGTATCAGCCGGTAGGGGCATAAAAAATTGGATTGATCATGGGTTTAGAAATACTTGTAGTTGATGATAGTTCCGTAATGCGGAAAATGATTATTCGCACTCTGAAAATGAGTGGTGTATCCATAGGTAAGATCTACGAAGCAGGCAATGGAAAGGAGGGCCTGGATGTGCTGGATCAAAACTGGATTGACCTTCTTTTTATTGATGTGAATATGCCGGTTATGGATGGAATGGAAATGCTTGAAAAGGTGAGAAATCAGCCGGATACAAGAGACTTACCGGTGCTTATTATTTCTACAGAAAGCAACCAGCAGCGGATTAAAATGATAAATGAAAACCGTGCAGGATTTGTACACAAACCGTTCACCCCGGAAAAACTTAGAGAGAAAATAATTGAGACGACAGGCTTTGTAAAGTCTGTTTGACCTGCCTTTTGTTGAGTACGAATATATAGTGTTTTGTAATATAGCCCGGATTATTCGCTAGAAAATCGAAGACAGTAACACGACCTGTGAGGATTTTCGGAATGGACATTTTGACCGGCAAAATAAAGCGAAGAATAATTTAAAACCGATTGGTAAGGAGAGTCCCAGGGAACTCATTCCACTGGACCACGGAGATTTAACCGGGTTTTAAATAAATGATAACCGGCAGCTAATCAGTGTTTTAAGTAGGCTGCCGGACCATCACAAGCTACGTTCGCCTGCAGATTAGAAGGTTGTTGTTTTGTTTAAGGTATAGAACACCAAGTCGATAAAGGAATCAGAAAATGTATGATCGTGTATGCCCGGCAATGCGACTATTGATGCATTGATCATACCCAGCAAGGTTATATAAGAAAACAAACAAAGAAATACGGTTATGGAAAATACAGAAACAAAAGATGCAGTAGCTGAAGAAGAGGTGCATACAGTTGAGGGGGGTAAGTTTCTAAGCTTTTTCCTGGGAAAAGAAGAGTATGCGATTGAAATTCTTAAAGTACAGGAAATTATCGGCCTGATGCCAATTACACCGGTTCCCCGGATGCCGGATTATATTAAGGGAGTTCTGAATCTTCGCGGGAAAATTGTGCCGGTTATGAACCTGCGGACCCGGTTTGGTCTTCAGGAAATTGAATATACCGAGGAGACCTGCATAATAGTAGTGCAGGAGAATTCGTACCTGATGGGCATTATCGTGGATAAAGTATCTGAAGTAGCGGACATAGACGGAGGCCAGATTGAAGAGGTGCCTACACTTGGTACCGGAATACAAAGTGAGTACCTGTCGGGAATCGGGAAGGTGAAAGAACAGGTAAAAATGATTGTAGATGTAGAAAAAGTACTGTTTGATGTTCCCGGCGAGGTACTTGATAAATCTGCAAACCCCGCCGGCGCAATCGGCTGATAAAACCGGAGAGGCGCTGAATTGACCAAAGAAACTGAAAAGTTGATTAATGAACCGGTCAGTTCAGCCGATAAAAGATATACATGATTCTAATAATCTGAGTTCGATTAAAAAATAGTGGTAAAAGAAGTCCAATAAGGGCGTTAGTTAAGTAAATTCATCAACAATTATGTCATGCCACGCCTTGGCGTGGCATCTCCTGCTTTTTTTAATGACAGCAGGTCACGCATCAAGTGCGAGATGACGCCCTTTTTGGACTGCTTTTGGTGGTATTTGACAGATTTAAGAATCGAACTGAGGTTAATAAGAAAAAAGAGATTCAAACTACGTTTGGGGTATAGTGATTTACTGAAAACCTCACAGAATAATATCAGTCAATATCACGGTTAAGAACTTTATTTCTGTGTCCAATGAGTAAATTAAAAGAGTTTATTACTAATATTTTATCATCATCGACTGCCGATAGTTCATTCACAATCGGCAAGAAAATTATGCTTCTCGGCGGCGGCGGAGCGGCAATTACCCTGGTCCTTGGGCTTGTGGGGATATTTTCGCTGACACAGATAAACACGAATGCCGATAAACTTGCTAATGTATATCTGCCGGAATGGGATATTGCAGCCGATATTGAAAAAAATGTGCGTCTTGCGGGCAATGGCATTCTCAGGTACAATCAAAACTACAATGATGATTATTGGCAGGAAGTAAGCTCTTACTTTACGTCGATCGACCAGGGTATACAGCGCGCACGTGACTTAGAGGCACAATATGATCTTCCTGCCTTACAGGAACGACTTGGGGATATTGAAGACGCTGCTGCTGTATACCAGGAGTCGGCAGTAGAATATTACAATGCCACCCGGCAACTGGTAAATTACCGGGATCAGAGCGATGCTTCCAATAGTGATTTTCAGGGCAGTATGGAAGAGTTTTTGGACGTATACAATGAGAATCTGAGCTCCTCAATCAGCGGCGGAACGGGAAACGCTCAGGTTGAAAGAGCAAGAGATCAAATTAGTGAGGTAGAAGATCTTATCCAGGGTCTGAATTCTGCAATGGCTGCAGTTTGGCGTGCCGAGGCACTGAATGACGTGGCTACACTGAATACAATTGAAGCCATGTTTGTAGAGTACAGAAATGAAATGGGAGAATTGTATGATTCGATAAACGACCCAGAACTGGAGATGTTTCTTGGTATTGGGTTGGGTGCACTGAATGACAACGTAACGAATGTGCGCTCGATGATTGAAGCAAAGAATATTGTACTCAGGGAAGAAGAGACCCGGGAAGCGGCTTTCGATGAAATACTAAAAAATACAACGGCCCTGAATGAAATATCTCAAAACGAGTCCTACAGCCAGGCAGAGCAGACGCAGGGAGTAGTTGCAAGTTTTATATGGATTTTATCTCTGGGTTCACTTATTGCAGTGGCCGGCGCCCTACTTTTCGGATTGATTATGTGCAGGTCTATCAACAATGGTTTGACCAGTATTATTGATCGCCTGACGGCTGGCGCGGGACAGGTGAATGCCTCTTCAAATCAGTTGTCGGGATCCAGCCAGCAACTTGCCGAAAGCGCAAGTGAACAGGCTGCAAGCCTGCAGCAGACCACCTCGTCACTCGAAGAGATTGCTTCGCAAACCAAACAAACGGCAGAAAACGCCAGCCATGCCGATCGTGCCATGAAAGAGACGGAGCCACGAGTAGCCAGCGGAGTAGAAGCAATGGAAAGAATGAACCAGGCGATGGAGGAGATTAAAAATTCATCTCTTGAGACATCAAAAATAATTAAAACGATTGATGATATCGCCTTTCAAACAAACCTGCTGGCGCTGAATGCTGCTGTAGAAGCTGCCCGGGCAGGTGAGGCGGGTAAAGGATTTGCGGTTGTGGCTGAGGAAGTACGCGGCCTGGCCCAGCGAAGTGCCGAAGCCGCCAGAAACACATCAGAACTTATTGAAAGCTCACAGGAGACATCAGACCGCGGGGCGCGTGTTGCAGCCGAAGTTTCTGAAAATCTGCGTAAGATAGAAGAAAGTGTATGCAGTGTAGGAACCATTGTTGATGAAATCTCCGCTGCTGCGAACGAACAACGTACCGGCATCGAGGAGATGAGCACGGTAATGCACGAAATGGATAAAGTTGTGCAGGGGAATGCATCGAACTCGGAAGAGTCGGCCAGTGCTGCCGAAGAGCTCTCTTCACAAGCATCAGAATTGAATAATATTGTAAATCTGCTCCGGGGTATGGTTGGAGGCAATGACTCAGGAGTAACCAATTATAAAGCACCAAATTCTCTTAAGCGCCCGAACAGCAATGGAAACGGAACCCGGGGAGTATCCCTTGATTTGAAAAAACCCGGTGGCAATGGCTACAGGAACGGGCATTCTGCAGAAAACGGATATGGGGCTTCTAAGGAGAATGGCCACAGAAATTATAAGAAACAGGCGGGTAAGACAAACGGGCATTCATCAAACGGGAATGGCGGTTCGAAAAAAGCCCACGAGCTTATTCCTTTGGATGATGACGACCTGAGCGATTTTTAAATAAGTGCCCGAAAAGACTGAGATGGTACCAGCAAATAAATAGATAGTATGGCTTTCGGCAGAACCAAGCCGGACCGGTTCTCAAACCAGGATTTAAAACTTAAACATCAAACAACAGAGTCCAATAATATGGATGGGATAACTACACACATCAAACCAATGATTCATACAATCATCAAATCACTGCTTGCAGCCATGCTGTTGCTTACATTCAGCGCCTATGCGGAAGCTGGAACATCAGAGATGCTCACAGATACGACCGAAGTGTACACCGTGGTAGACGAAATGCCGGAAATGGTAGGCGGTACCGCATCTTTGTACAAAAACATCAAATATCCCCGGGCTGCCGTGCGAAACGGTGTGGAAGGAAGGGTGTTTATCCAGTTTGTGGTAGATGCCGATGGAAATGTTCGGGATGAAAAAGTACTGCGTGATATTGGTTCAGGCTGCGGAGAAGCCGCTCTTGAAGCGGTTCGTGAAGTGAAATTCACCCCGGGTAAAAAAGATGGTAAGGCCGTGAACGTGCAATACTCGATGCCCGTGACGTTCAAAATTGAAAGTTAAAGATAAGGTTAGCGGATAACTACAGACGGGTTAAAACCCAATCGCTAAAGCGCTGCTCTTAACCGGGTGGCGCTTTTTTTGCATAGGCTGTCCAAAAAGAAAGAGATATTACAGAGCCGTTATCTATTTCGCCAACCCCATACCCCGATCCGGGATCTGCCAGCCATATGTGTCGTCCCGATGCCTGAGGTCGCGGGATCATGTTATTTTCGGACAGCCTCAGAAGAGGTCCATGGATGCTTCCGGGAATTTAGTATTTTCAGACAGATGAACCCGGTTTCCGCTCATTTTTCGGGTAGAAATCCGGATTCTTACGATTGTTTGAAAAATCTACATGCCCATGAGCAATGACATTCTAACAACTGTGCCCAATCCACCGGATGCCCTTAGTGATGACGGTCGTCGTTTATGGTACGAAACAGGACTCAGCCTGGTGAAAAACGGCAGTCTGACTCCGGATTCGCTGGAAACGTTAAAAGACCTCTGCTACTGGGAAGATCAGCGTTTGTCGTCGCTGAAAAATCTCCGGGACCTTCAGCGGGATTCGGCACCCGGTTCAGGGCGGGAAAGCCGGGCCATTATTCTGAAGAATTTAAAAGCGATCCGTAAAGAGATCACAAATCTTCGTAAACAGCTCGGTTTGCCGGTTGAACATGCGGGTGAAATCAGTGATGCGCCTCCCATCTCGGAGGAGGCTTACCAGTCGCTGCCGCGGCCGTTACTTGCCTGCTGCAATCTTCTGACAGATCCTGTGGCGAAAGATTTTTTCCTGTTAAGTGTTTTGCCCGTTGCTGCAGCAACAATGCATCCGGTTTTGGTTGAGCTTGCAGACGGATTTTGTACAGCTTCGGTGCGGAGCTACATGGTTGATGAATCAGGCAAAGCCGACAGGATTCTGCAGCGAATTAAAGCATTTTGCGATGCATCGCGGACGAAAAATGTGGAGGGCATTCCGCATTTTATACCGTTAAGTAGTAAATCGTGGTCCCATACTGACCGAATGAGCGTTCCGGGCCTTGTCTACCATGTGGATGAGAAGGAGCATGCCGGCTGGCAGGATCGTCTGAAGAAAAACAGCGATGCCGTTAAAAACTGGCTGGAAGAAGCTTTTATGACCTATCCGCTGGCCGGTGAAGAAATAAATGCTGCCGATTCATCTGTCTTTACAGGCGATATGGAATCGTTAATCGGTTTTTCTGCGGCAAGCGGTACAGAAACTGGAATTACCACAAACTGCCTGGTGTATATCGGCGAGCATAACTCCGGCTGGCAGAGCCACCGTCCGGACGCTTCTTCAAGAGCGTTTAATAAGCAGTTTAACAGTTTTCTGGATCTGCTTGCCGGTATCGGAAAAGTAGTGCGAGAACGGAGCAAACCGCTGATTGTAGAACTCACCGGGAATCAGTGGGAGATGATTGACGATACCTTTGCAGAGAAACTCGAGATCATAGAAGAACTCGCGCTGCCGGAGGGCCTCAAAAACGCGAATCGAAAGGCGGCCGTACATTCACTGAAACTATCGCTGATTTGTTCCGTTTTACGCCGGTTTGATGAGTACCCCGAAGAACTGGGAGAGCAGGAGTGGATAACCGCAGATGATGATGATGTGATTGCAGCACTGTGGATTGCGGATACCTGTCTGAAGCATCTTACCCAGGCATATGAGCAGGTTCCGCTGCAGGCGGGGAAGGACGCCAGGGGGGAACGCTACACGACGTATTTTAACCTGTTGCCTCCCCGGTTTGAAACTCCCGAAGCCGTGGAGCTGGCCGGCAGGATGGATATTGCCGCCCGCACTGCAAAACGATACCTGAGCACGCTTGTGTCGGATGGTAAACTGGTGCGCGTGCGGCGTGGCCGGTACCGTAAGGTTGAGTAGAAAGAATCCGCTGCAAATCAGAACGCTATCAGGCTACAGTCAGGGGTGTTTTGGCCCGTTTCTTTATTTCCGACTTGGGTATTGCTGAAGTTGAAGACGGGCTCCCGTTTGAACCTGAATCATTTGTTTCCACTGTTGCTGCTTCGTAAACGTGCGCGTCACCGTATTCGGTTTCAGTTATTTTTTCGTTCTCCCGGTACGCTTTCAAACTCATGCCAAGCTCTGATAGTTTAGCCCGGTAAGTACTGTAGAGTTCGCCTGTTTTATAGTGCTTTCGAACAGTTTCGCTTAGTTTTTCAAGGCGTGTTTCAGCTGAATTTACCTCGTTGATGAGTTCATTAAAGGTATTTGCAAATGAATTGCCTTCCTGGTTCATCCGGGCGATTTCTACCTTTCCTTTTATATGTATGAATCGCAAAACAAGCAGGAAGCGTTCAATTTCCCGAACCCCTGACAGTAGCTTTTTCAGGTGCCCGGGCAGTTTGCCAAGGTCGGTTTGGATGGTGTTAATTGTTGGAATAAATGAATTATAGAGCAAATTGGTCGCTTTCTCAGTGGATATGATCTGATCTGTGTTTGCCGAGTTACTTTCCTGCTGTTCATTCAAAAAGTTACCGGTCATTTCCACCTGGAGCTTCGATGAAATAATATTAAAATTCAGCTTTCCAATCAGTTCGCTGAGTTCAAAAATATTTTTCTGCATCTGAACCAGCTGTTTTTCCCCGCTTAAGGACTGTTCGCCCATTTTTTCTGCAACAACCGATATGGAACGATCATCGCGGTCAAGTTTGGAGGAGCTGATCTGCGCATTTTTAGAGAGCAGCAGCACCGAGCGGGAGAGCTTTAGAATATGATCGGAGTGGCCGACCAGCGATTCATGAATCTGCCGGAGTTTCCCCAGTTCCTGCACGAGGTTCTGCAAAACATGTTCAACGCCAATAAGCTCTTCAGGGATGTGGTCATCTGTAATATTAGTTTGGTTTTCTGAGGTATGTAAATGGTCTTCTCTGAACTGAATTTCCCGCTGTAACGCGTTCCACATAAACTCATCATAGGTGGCAAAACCAAGTTCCTGAATTTTAGACAACAACAACGTATGGCCCTTGTGCATGGCTTTTCGCTTATCGCCCGACGCTCCAGTTGATTTTTCATGGGCCAAAACGTCCTGGTAAACCTCTTTGATACGTTCAAAGAACTCACTTCCCGGTTTCAGGCGAACAGAGAGATACCCGCCATCACAGGGGAAGGCAAGGGCCATTACCCAGTAGAAAGATCCGTCTTTGGCCATGTTCTTCACGTATGCGGCAACCGGGCGATTGGCCTCCAGGTGATTCCAGAATTCGTAGAATACTGCCCGAGGCATATCGGGGTGGCGGATGAGTTTATGAAGCTGACCGATAATAATGTCTTCCTCATACTTGCTGATTCGGACAAACACTTGATTTGCATACGTGATGGTGGATTTGGAATCAGTGACCGAAAAGAAAAGTTCATTGAAATTGAAACGGCTCTCAGCATTTACAGGGGTAGGTCTTGGGATGTCACTAATTTTTGTTGCCGATTCGTTACTGTTCATGAGAATCACTTTATGTTTAGTTATTAAAGTGAGTTATCGGCTGATATATCGAATTAATAAATTTGATATATGAGTCCACTCCGAAAAGTCAGGCAAAGAACGGAGGTTTATAACAAACTTAAATAATTTAGACCTTACGCCCCTCTCTGATTCTTTAGAGAGGGGTTGGGGTGAGTTTGAATCAAATAAACCTGAATTATTTAATCTTGTGCGACTAATTTTCAGAACGTATGACTTTTCGGTGTAGACTCATATATAGAGCTGAAAAGCTGGTTTGACAGAAACCTGTAAAACTGTTTAAGCGAAAATGACTGCGGGGCACTGGAACTGGTAGAGTTGATTCTATTATTGGGCAGATTTCCTGGGATATACCTTGTAAACGCCCGGGTTTGACGGTAGTGATTCCAGAGTGCTACAATTTCACATGCTCAAGATGGTTCTTAAGAATAGTTGAAAGTACATTCGCGGCCTGATCGACTTCATCGGCGGTAGTATCCGGGCCAAACGAAAACCGGATAAACTGCTTTGCCTCCTCATCACCGTAACCCATGGCCTTCATTGTTGCAGATGGCTTTTGCTCGTTAATCTGGCAGGCACTGCCGGTTGAAATAGCCAGTCCTTTTTGGCTGCACTGGAGCATGGCGAACTGTCCTTCCATTCCGTTCACACGCAGCCCGCAGATGTAAGGAGATGATTGATCAGGGTCTCCTTCTATCTGTATGTGCTCACCCCGCTGCCGGTTTAATTCATGAATGAACCGGGATTTAGTTGCTGAAACGGACCGGTAGTTCGTATCTCGTTCACCCGACATTTGTTGTGCGGCAGCTGCAAATGATACAACTGCTGGCACATCAACAGTTCCCGGCCTGAAACCATGCTCCTGGCTGGATTCCGGGATGAATGCTTGCCATCTTATTTTGGGCGATATGTAGGCCGCGCCCATCCCTTTTGGTCCGGAAATTTTGTGTGCCGAAATAGAAAATGCATCAAGATTGTAACGGCCGGGGTACAACCCGAGTTTACAAAAACTCTGAACACAATCACTGTGAAAGGATGCGGGATGATTTTCCAGCGCCTTTCCTATTTGTTGTAGTGGATTGATAGCACCAGTTTCGGAATTTACGTGCTGAACTGAGACAAGCACAGTGTCATCGCGAAGTTCTTTTTTTAGCTTATCAACATTCACAGTTCCCGCTGTCGTTGCCGGAATTTCTGTCACTGAAAACCCGTGATGCCTTTCAAGCCATTGAAAGCTGTTTTTAACACAGCTGTGCTCAGCCATGGACGTAATAAGATGGGTTCCGTTTCCGGCATTCTTTGCGGCCATTGCCAGTCCGTAAACGGTAAGAAAAACAGCTTCACTGCCACTTCCTGTAAAATGGAGACCTTGTGGCGGCACATCCCCGGCAAGTGAAGCGATTAATTTACGGGAACTTTCAAGTGCAGCAGAAGCATTTGAACCGTCATCATGCAGGCTGTTGGAATTTCCAAAGAATTTGACGGCGGCCTGGCGGTATGCGTCAGTTGCAGTGGAGCTCATGGGGGATGTTGCGGCGTAATCAAGGTAGATCATGAATTCTCAGCAGAGTGAATTGATTTATCGTGTTCTGGGTCGTGCAAGGAGTTTTGCACGGTTACTTAACTGTGTTAAAATTTACGTAACTTCCATATAACAATCATTTTACACGCTAAGCCGCTGATTGCGTATATGTCTGTTAATACAAACTATTTCAATTCCATTTCGATTCCGCTAAAGAAAACATTAGAGCGCGGTTTTGAGGAAGATATCGGGTTTGGAGATATCACAACCGGGTCGGTGCTTCACGACCACAGTGTTTCAGGATTTATTATTTCAAAAGCTGATGGGGTGATTTCGGGCACGGAGTCAATACCACTCGGATACAGGTTGCTGGATGAATCAGCCAGCGTTAAAATTTTTGTGCGTGACGGCGAGTCAGTACAGCCCGGTGTTAAAATTGCAAAAGTGGAAGGTCCGGCCCGTTCACTCTTAACAGGCGAACGGGTGATTTTAAATATTCTGCAGCATATGAGCGGTATTTCAACCGCAACGGCAGCCTGTGTGAAAGCACTTGAAGGAAGCAACATTCGTGTGTGTGATACCCGGAAAACGTTGCCCGGCTTACGACCACTTCAAAAATATGCTGTTCGATGTGGTGGAGGTTATAATCATCGCCTACGCCTGGACGATGGCGTGATGATAAAAGACAATCATATTGCCGCGGCCGGTTCCATCACAAAAGCTGTGCAGCTTGCGAAAGATCGCAACGGGCTGATGGTGAAAATTGAAGTAGAGTGCGAAACGCAGGAACAGGTGGATGAAGCTGTTGCTGCCGGCGCAGATATCATTATGCTCGACAACCAGACCCCGGATTCAGCCAGAGAAATTTGTAAGACCATACCTGATTCGGTTATTGTGGAATTAAGCGGTGGAATCACTCCGGAAACCATCGGAAATTTTAAAGACTGCGGTGCGCACTATATTTCAACCGGATTTGTTACACACTCGGCAGCTGCATTTGATATTAGCTTTGTGCTGAGCGGGACGATAAAGAATGTGAATGGATGAATGGTATGTGGCCAAAGATATTTGAAATGTTGATGAGTAACTCTCCCCTAAAAAGGGGAGACGGAGAGGGGTGTTCCTCGCACTGGACAAATCCGTGTGAACATCCCCCTCAGTCCCCCTTTTCTAAGGGGGAGTTCACCTCGACGAATAGATTGTAACTCTTTAAATGCACTTACTAATAACACCACCCAACCACCATGGAAGCACTCGACTTCTTAGAAAAAGATCAAACATTTACCCTTCCAGAGCGCTATAGTGCTCTTTCCGAAGAGGAGATGCGAAAGCGCATCACTGAGATAAAGGCAAAGTTTGGCGAACGGTTGTTTATGCCGGGCCACCACTATCAAAAGGATGAAGTAATTGAATTTGCCGACGCCCGTGGTGATTCACTGAAGCTTGCTCAAATCTGTACGACGAAACCTGAAGCGGAATTCATCGTGTTTTGCGGCGTTCATTTTATGGCAGAAACGGCCGATATGCTTACGGACGACCATCAAAAAGTGATTCTCCCCGATATGCGTGCGGGTTGTTCTATGGCGGATATGGCCGATATTGATCAAACCGAACAGGGCTGGCAAAAGATGCAGGCAGAGTTTGGTAATACGATATTACCGCTGACCTACGTGAACTCCACGGCGGCAATTAAATCGTTTGTAGGGAAAAATGGAGGCGCCACGGTTACATCCTCCAACGCGAAAAAGATGTTGGAGTGGGCGTTTACCCAGAAAGAGCGAATTTTATTTTTGCCTGACCAGCACCTGGGGCGAAATACCGCGTTTGATCTTGGGATTTCCCTGGACGAAATGGCGGTTTGGGACCCAATCGGCCACCGGTTTGAATACGAGGGCGAAAACCTTCAGGATGTAAAAGTGATTTTATGGAAAGGTCACTGCTCGGTGCACGAGAAGTTCAATATCAAGCATATCGAGAGCCTGAAAAAGAAAGATCCTGAAATTACGGTCCTGGTTCATCCCGAATGTACGTATGATGTGGTTCAGGCGTCGGATATGGATGGCTCTACGTCGTTTATTATCGATGCGATCGAAAATGCGCCCGCCGGCAGCAAGTGGGCCATCGGGACGGAGATGAACCTGGTGAATCGTCTGATTAAGGAAAATCCCGATAAGGAGATTGTCTCCCTGAACCCGTTTCTGTGTCCCTGCCTCACCATGAACCGTATTGATATGCCTCATCTTCTGTGGTCGCTCGAAATGCTGGAAAAAGGGGAAGTTGTAAATCACATCCAGGTTCCCGCTGATATCAGGGAGAATGCTGTTCTGGCGCTCAACCGAATGCTGGAGCGGTCCTGAACCCAGGCTGACAATTGTCTTTTTCGTCTGTCGGGTAGGGTAAGGTTTCATTGTTTGATGGGGGGGGTGATCTGAATTGAGTTCAAGCCACATTTACTCGTCAGCCTGCAACTGCAGCATGCAGACGAGGATTTCCCGGCTGACGATTGT
>JAWLEH010000056.1:0-21440 GCA_041686215.1 Balneolaceae bacterium
GAGGAAGACTGGGATGATGTGATTCAACTCGATGTAGATAACCCGGACATGCAGGAGCAAATGATCAGGGCCATGGAATATTGGGTAGAAGAGTTTGATGTAGATGGCTATCGCGCAGATGTTGCCTACATGGTACCAACGGAGTTTTGGCTTGAAGCGAGGCAGAGGCTGGATCAAATAAAACCGGTATTTATGCTTGCAGAGGCTGAAGAGCCCGAGCTTCATGCAGCTTTTGATATGTCGTACGCGTGGGATTATGCAGAAACGATCCGGAATATCGGGGCCGGTGAATCTGATCTCTCTGCACTCGATGAGGCTCTCCGTAATAACGGTGAACAATTTTCACGAAGCGACTACCGGATGTTTTTTACCACCAACCACGATGAAAACTCGTGGAACGGAACCGACACTGAGCTATATGGAGATAATTTCGAAAATTTTGTTGTACTCTCGGCAACTGTATGGGGAATGCCTTTAATCTATAGCGGTCAGGAGTCGGGCCTCGATAAACAGCTTGAGTTTTTCGAAAAAGATTCGATTGACTGGGGAGATTATAAATACGAAGAGTTATACTCTGAATTAATCCATCTGAAGAAAAACAACACCGCTCTTCATAACGGCGATGCCGGAGGAAGCTATCTGAAAACAACTACCAACCGGGATGATGCCATTTACTCTTACAAGCGAATTAATGACGAAAATCGGGTTTTCGTGATCTTAAACTTCGCTGATGAAGATGTGTCTTTTGAATTTGATTCAGGGGAGCAGGGGACCTGGAAAGATCTGTTCTCCGGTGAAGAAGTAGATGTATCAAATGAATATGAAATGTCAGCGAACAGCTATAAAGTTTTAACCCGGTAGGTATTTGTCAGGAAAGTTCAACCACAAGCCTGCTTTTCAAAACAACAATTTTAACCGATCGATATGAAGCCACAACCTCGCCCCACGTTAAGTTTCTGGGAAATCTGGAATATGAGTTTCGGATTTTTAGGTATTCAATTTGGTTTTGCATTGCAGAATGCCAATGTTAGCCGCATTTTTGAAACCCTTGGAGCAAATGTAGATGCCATCCCAATACTTTGGATTGCTGCTCCGGTAACCGGTCTGGTTATTCAACCGATTATTGGGTATTTCAGCGATCGCACCTGGACACGCCTCGGGAGAAGACGCCCCTATTTTCTGTACGGGGCAATAGCAGCTTCACTTGCACTCATTGTTATGCCAAATTCGCCATACCTTTGGGTTGCGGCCGGTATGTTGTGGATTATGGATGCGTCAATAAATGTGTCGATGGAACCCTTCAGGGCTTTTGTCGGAGATATGCTTCCTTCCCGTCAGCGAACCAAGGGTTTTGCTATGCAGAGCTTTTTTATTGGAACAGGAGCCGTAGTGGCATCCGCTCTGCCCTGGGTCATGACAAACCTGTTTAACATCTCCAACACTGCCCCTGAAGGCACGATTCCCCCCTCAGTTAAATACTCATTTTATGTAGGCGGTATAATTTTTTTCCTGGCAGTATTGTGGACCGTTTTAAAAACCAAAGAGTATTCACCGGAAGAACTTGACGCTTATGAAGCTTACGAGGATGATCAGATTGATGCGGATGACATAAAACGTGACATACCTATTGAAGCAGGAGAGGGGCAGAAAAAGATTACGGTGGGAGTGGGGTTAATACTCAGCGGACTGCTGTTTACGATTGGTGTTTATTCCTTCGGATATGATCCTGAACTTTATATTCTAACAGTGGGTCTTGCTGTTCTTGGATTTGTGTCCCTTTTTGCAGGAATGCTTCAGAAAAACGGTAAAACCGGGCAGGGACTTGTCGTTGTGATGCACGACTTTCTTCACATGCCCAAAACGATGATTCAGCTTGCTGTTGTGCAGTTCTTCTCCTGGTTTGCATTGTTTGCACTTTGGATTTACACAACGTCGGCCGTCACCGCCCATGTTTATGGCACCAATGACACAACATCAGCACTGTACAACGAAGGTGCCGACTGGGTGGGAATTCTGTTTGCCATTTATAACGGGTTTGCCGCCGTCATTGCATTTGCACTTGCGCCGATGGCAAAAGCTACAAGCCGTAAATTTGTGCACGCATTTTCACTCATTGTCGGTGGGCTGAGTTTTATAAGTATCTATTTTTTAAATCAGCCGCTGGATCTCTCAATAATCGGTATAGATATCTCCGTTTCTGCGCCGGTGTTGCTGGTCATACCCATGATTGGGGTTGGTCTCGCGTGGGCCAGTATTCTTGCTATGCCATACGCCATACTTGCAGGTTCACTCCCGGCGAAAAAAATGGGACTCTATATGGGTATTTTTAATTTCTTTATTGTTATTCCCCAGATACTTGCTGCAAGTATGCTTGGGTTTATTACAAGGAACTGGTTTGGCGGTGAGGCTATTTTTTCGCTCATGCTTGGAGGAGCAACACTAATTTTTGCTGCTTTATGCATGTATTTTGTAGAGGATGTAGATGCGGATTTAGATGAATGATCAGCATCAGATATCTTCACCGCTTTGTATTTAGAAACATACAGAAACTCGAAATAGATCAAATTATTTAGCAATTCTCATTTCATAGAAACATATTAGTGGGCATCCAGTATTCTTCGTTGAAACTTGGGTTCATAAAAGCTATCTTCCGTGCTTTCAAAGATTACGGATTACATTAGTTTTTGAAAGAACACCCGGAGAGGTGCCAGAGTGGTCGAATGGGCTCGCCTGGAAAGCGTGTGTACCTCGAAAGAGGTACCGAGGGTTCGAATCCCTCCCTCTCCGCATATATTTATTGTTTTCAATCATACACCTCGAAAGAGGTACCGGTAGGTTCTTCCGAAGGAATACCCTCTCTCTCCGCATTCAGTTGTATTTTATAATTTTCTGTGAATCAACACTGTACTATTCACGAAGTGGAGCAACTATCCTGAGTGCATATCCGGCAGGCTAAGTATAATTATCGTGTTCAACTAATCGTTACAATTTGTATTTTAACCCGGAATATTTTTTTGTTCCAGAACTAATACGAAAGCAAATAACTTGTAATCTTCCAGCAGACTCAGACATTCTGGAAATTTCGGATGATCCGACCACTCATTAGTTTCTGGAGATATAAAAACTTTGATATTACTTTCGATAAGTAATAAATAATACCGAACAGACGTGCTACACATGGATATTTATTCGCTTCTTGACCGGTCAACTATCACAGCTGAACTTCATGTCCGTGATAAAGAACAACTGATTAATGAACTCGTTGACCTGCTGAAACCCAAAGTGAGTCCGGAGCAACTTGAGAACATTCGGAATTCTGTTTTCGAAAGGGAGAAAATTATGTCGACAGGGGTTGGTAAGCAGCTTGCTATTCCTCACGGGAAATGTTCTTCAATTGACAAAAACATGGCTTGCTTTGCCCTGCTGAAAAACTCTGTGGAATTCAACTCTATCGACAATGAACCTGTTAAAATGGTATTTTTACTCGTAGGGCCTGAAGAAAAATACAGCACTCACATAAAGCTGCTGAGCCGAATTTCTCGCCTGATGAACAGTACAAAATTCAGGGAAAAATTATTCCAGTGTAAAACCTCTGATGAAATATTTGAAACTTTTCAGAATGAAGAGCAGGAATATTTCGACAACTGATTCACAGAAAATGAATTTGATGCCGGCAATTCGCTTATTCATTTTATCAGCTATCCTTTCTTGGTACGTTGCTCCGCCCGCCTACGCCCAGGAAGTTGACCCAATTCTCGACCTGATACAACAAAGTGATGCTGCCACATCATTTTGGTCTTACCAGGTGCGAAATCCGGATGGCCGGATTATTGAAGAGTTCAACGGGGAACACCTGATTCGTCCTGCCTCCAACCTGAAACTTGTTACATCTGCTGCTTTTCTTGATCTCCTGGGGCCCGACTACACATTTGAGACAACTCTTTTTGCTACCGGATCTGCCATCGAAAACAGGTGGGAAGGCGACCTCTATATCCGGGGAACTGGTGATCCCTCAATCAATGGAGAGGCTTATGATGACCCGTTATTTCTATTCCGTCAGTGGGCAGAGGTGTTCGACTCCCTGGGCATAGATACGATTGAAGGTGACATCATCGCACATGACGGGTTTTTTGATGATGTGCCGTACCCCCGCGGATGGGAATGGGATGACTTGAGTTATTATTATGCACCCGAAATCAGCGCGCTTTCTTTTAATTTTAATGTGGTGGATCTTGAGGTGATAGCAGATGGTGAACCCGGAACTGTGCCTTCCATCACCTGGTTCCCTTTTGAAACAACTTATGTAGAATTTATCAATGAACAGCGGGTCACACCAGCAAACACATCGTATGATGAGTCATATCGAAGAGAACTTGGCAGAAACAAAATTTACCTTAGAAGTACCCTTCCCAGGGGAATGGTTGAAACGGAACCACTGAGTGTTCCAAATCCATCCCTTTATTTTATTGATACCTTTCGGAAATTTTTGGGTCGAGAGGGGATTACACATCGCGGTAATTTACGAACCATGGCTGAACCGGTATCCTGGCAGGAGGGTAGTTTTACAAAACTTCATGAACATCGATCTAAGCCATTGTACACCATGATACAATGGATGAATCGCGAGAGCGATAATCTTTATACCGAAATGCTTTTGAAGGTTGTGGCAGCAGAAAAGTTTAAGGTTCCGGGGTCTACGGAGCTTGGTCTGGAAGCTGTTAAAGATTTTATGCAAAATCACGGGTTCGACACTACTGCGGTAACGTTGAGGGATGCATCGGGTATGGCGCCTGCAACACTACTAAAAACTTCCGACCTCAACCGCTTTTTGGTTGAAATCCAATCTGAATCATACTTTGACAGGTTTTATAACAGCCTCTCCGTTGGCGGCCAAAATGGCACCTTAAGTTTCAGGTTTGGCGGCGGGAATCTGAACGGGAATTTTCACGGTAAATCGGGATTTCTTTCAGGAGTTCGTTCAATAAGTGGTTACCTTACCACCCGGGAAGGAAACAGGCTGATCGTTACGATTGCAACGAATAATTACACGGTTCGCACATCCAGTGTTGACCGAATTCATGAACAAATTCTCGAATATCTATATTCCCGCTATTAACCTATGGCATCAGCATCAAAACAAACGATACTTGTAACCGATGACGAGAAAAGTATCCGTAATACACTGCGGGAAATTCTGGAGTTTGAAAAGTACAACGTGCTTGAAGCTGAAGGCGGAGAGAAAGCTCTTGAAATTGTAAAAAAAGAACCCGTCGATCTGATCATTCTTGATATTAAGATGAAAGGAATGGACGGCATTGAGGTACTGGAACACGCGAAGGAGATTGATCCTGCACTCCCGGTGATTATGATCAGCGGACACGGCACCATTAAAATTGCCGTTGAGGCTACAAAAATTGGCGCATTTGATTTTATCGAAAAACCACCGGATCTAAACCGTTTGTTAATCAGTGTTCGTAATGCATTGTCCCAGAATGATTTAATTCGTGAAAACAAACGTATCCGAAGCGAATTAAACAATGTAACGGAAATGGTTGGAGAAAGCCCGGCGATTGACCGAATTAAGAAAACAATCGACAAAGTAGCGCCAAGTTCCAGCAGGGTTTTAATAACGGGAGAGAATGGAACAGGAAAAGAACTTGTGGCCCGGTGGATTCATGAGAAAAGTAACCGTGCCTCCAAGCCATTTGTAGATGTAAACTGTGCGGCCATACCGGCTGACCTACTGGAAAGTGAGCTTTTTGGTCATGAGAAAGGCGCATTTACAGGCGCGTCTGAAAAACGAATCGGTAAGTTTGAGCAGGCCGATGCGGGTACGCTGTTCCTGGATGAAATCGGTGATATGAGCCTGGATGCTCAGTCTAAAGTGTTGCGAGTACTTCAGGAAGGCGAACTCGTTCGGGTGGGCGGTTCAGAGCGGATTAAGGTGGATGTGCGAGTTTTATCTGCTACAAACCGTGATCTTACAAAAGAGATAGAAGAGAAGCGGTTTCGTGAAGATCTGTTTCACCGTATAAATGTCATCCCGATAGAAGTACCACCCCTGCGTGAACGCCGTGAAGATATTCCTCTTTTAGCCACCTGGTTTCTATCACAACTGTCAAAAAAAGAGATTGTTTATGCAGGTAAAACATTTTCGGATGAAGCCCTTGAAGAGCTGAAAAAACTCAGTTGGAGCGGAAATATCCGTCAGCTTCAGAACGCTGTGGAACGAATGGCATTACTCTCTGACGGAGAAAAGATCACCCGCGATGATGTTTCTACGCTTGCAACGATGAGCAGCAGAGGAGAGGCTGGCCTTGATGAACTTGCCAATCAAGCCCTCACATTTCAAGAGTACAAAGAAAAAGCTGAACGCCACTACTTGCTAAAAAAACTGGATGACCATGACTGGAACGTATCCGCAACCGCTGATGCTATCGACATTCAGCGCAGTCACATCTACAATAAAATGAAAAAATACGATATCGAACGTTAAAACAGGATTATGTCAGCACAACTGATTGATGGAAAAGAAGTTGCCGAAATTACCCGAAACCAGATCCGGGAGGATGTTGAAAACTGGGTTGCCCAGGGAAATCGTCCGCCGTATCTCCAGGTGATCCAAATTGGAACCGACCCCGCCTCATCTACCTATATTGGTGCCAAAACCCGGGCTTGCCGGGATGTGGGTATCGAAACCGGAACGGCACACCTGCCTGACACCATATCTGCAAAAGAACTAAAAGCAGAAATCCGAAAATTTAATGATAGCGAATCGGTTGACGGGATTCTTGTACAGCTTCCGCTTCCCAATCATCTTTCATCACACGATGTGATTGAGAGTATTGACCACCGAAAAGACGTGGACGGTTTTCACCCAATGAATGTCGGCCGGCTCGCGGTGGATCAGCCCACCTTCCGGTCGTGTACACCCGCCGGCATTTTTGAACTCTTCAAGCACTACAGCATACCCGTGAAAAGCAAACACGCCGTCGTTGTGGGTGCCAGTAACATAGTAGGGTCGCCAATGGCGATCATGCTGTCACGGGAAAACTCATCAGGTAAAGCAACTACAACTATTTGCCACAAATATACCAAAGACATTACCCGGCATACGATTGACGCCGATATTTTGATTGTTGCAGCCGGTCAGCCCGGGCTTATCAAGGCGGAAATGGTGAAAGAAGGAGTTGTAATCATTGATGTTGGGATAAACCGGGTGGCAGATGAGAATTCAAAAAAAGGCTATAAACTTGTTGGTGATTGCGACTTTGACGGCCTGAAGGAAAAGGCCAGCTGGATTACCCCGGTACCCGGCGGAGTCGGGCCGATGACGGTTGCGATGTTAATGAAGAATACCTTGCTGGCTGCCAAAAAATCAATCTACCCCGATAGCTGACCAACTACTTTTATTCAATCGTCCACACCGAAGTATGTATAAGCCGGAAGTACGCTTGTACCCATAAACCTGAAACAAAATTACCTTATGAATCCGTTAAAATTAATCATGGTGTTGTCTGTTCTTCTTCTGGCAGCGGCCTGTAATCAACCTGAAGGAATGAGCGAAAACCCGTTATTTACCGAAAGCACTCTACCATTTGAAGCACCCGATTTTGATGCCATTGAAAATGAGCATTTTCCACCTGCGTTTGAACGTGGAATGGAAGAGCAGCTATCTGAGATCGAACAAATTGCCTCGAATGATGAAGAGCCAACATTTGAAAATACTATCCTTGCCATGGAGCAGTCGGGAAAATTGCTCTCACGTGCACAGCGGGTGTTTTTCAACCTTGCCTCTGCACACACGAATGATGAAATCCAGGAAATTCAAAGTGAGTTTGCCCCAAAATTTGCAGCTCACAGTGACGACATCATGCTGAATACGGAGCTTTTCAACAGGGTTGAGAATCTCTACCAGCAGCGTGACGATTTGAATCTTGACAGAGAATCTCTAAAGCTGTTGGAGGACACTCACCGCGACTTTGTAAGAGCCGGTGCACGGCTTACAGAAGAGGAGCAGCAGCGAATGCGCCAGATTAATGAACAAATATCTTCCCTGACTACCGGATTCCAGGAAAACCTCCTGGAGCTTACACGTGAACGTGTTGTAATAGTTGATGATGAAGAGATGCTGGACGGGTTAAGCCGAAACCGCATTGCCTCAGCTAAATCAGCGGCGGAAGACCGGGGATATGAAGGGCAATATCTGCTCACAATTAACAACACAACCCGGCACCCGTTACTCGCATCACTGCACAACCGGGAATTACGGCAAGAACTCTGGGAAGCTTCAGCGAACCGCGGTATTGGTCAGGATGGTGGTATCGACACGCGGTCTACTGTTCTTGAACTTGCACAGCTGAGGGCGGAACGGGCAAACCTTCTTGGCTATGAAACCTATGCTCACTATGCACTTGAGCCTCAAACTGCCGGCAGCCCCTCCAATGTTCTGGATATGCTGAGTGATCTAATACCGGCCGTAAATGAAAATGTGGAAGCAGAAGGGGATTTCATTCGGGAAATGATGCAGCGGGACGGCATTGATGACGAACTGCAGCCCTGGGACTGGGAGTACTATGCAGAAAAAGTGCGCGCCGAACAGTACTCATTCGACGAGGATGAAGTACAGGCGTACTTTGAGCTCGACACGGTTTTGAAAGATGGTGTCTTTTATGCAATGGAAAAACTTTATGGAATTACGTTTGAGGAACGAGATGATTTGCCGGTTTACCACCCGGATGTACGTGTGTTCACCGTATACGACAGTGACGGTTCTGAACTCGGACTCTTTTATGGGGACTACTTCTCCCGTGATTCAAAACGGGGAGGTGCCTGGATGAACTCGTTTGTTCTGCAGTCAGAAATGGAAGGTAAGCGACCCGTGGTATCAAATGTGCTGAATATTACACCGCCATCGGATGGAGATCCTGCTTTGATTTCATTTGACAACGCAACTACAATGTTTCATGAAATGGGACATGCAGTACACGGACTCTTTTCTGATGTGACCTATCCCTCGCTTTCCGGCACCTCCGTACCCAGGGATTTTGTTGAGTTTCCATCAACATTTGAGGAGGATTGGGCGATCCTTCCTGAAGTTCTTGAAAATTATGCCATCCACTACGAAACGGGTGAAAGAATTCCGCAGGATTTACTGGAGCGCCTGATTGAAGCCCGGCAGTTTAACCAGGGTTTTGACACATATGAATATCTCGGTGCCACGCTGGTGGATATGGAATGGCATCTGCTTGATACTGGTGAGGTGCCCGAAGATGTGATTGAGTTTGAAAATCAGTCACTGGCAAAACATAACCTGGATAATCCGGTGATTCCGCCACGGTATAAATCTCCGTATTTTGCCCATATATTTTCAGGCGGATACTCTGCAAACTATTACGCTTACATTTGGAGCGAAATACTTGCAGCCGATGCATTTGCTTTTATGAAAGAGCAGGGCGGACTAACCCGGGAAAACGGTGATCGATACCGCCAGCACATTTTATCAAGGGGTGGCAGCAGGGATGCAATGGAGCTGTATGAAGAGTATCGCGGAGGAGAACCTGATGTGGAGCACCTGTTAATCCGCAGGGGACTGAACCGGTAGGGGGTACCTGGTTTAACCCGATGCAGGTAAACCCGCAAGATTTCTTTACCCCACTCTTATAGTTTGTATCAGAAAAAGTATGCTTTCTGAAGATAAAGTTATGCGGGTTTTGCCCCTCGCTATTCGTTGGGTGAAACAGTTATGTCCTGACAAAGAAATTTTGTACTGGGAGTCGTCGGATGAATTATTTTAGAAAGAATTATTGATTCGGTACCACTCGATTCTCCGAAATAACTACCTTATGATCAGAAATCAGCTCAGTAATGACACTGCATTACTGCCAGGGAAGGTGATCGAGGTCGACATTACCGCCGGTAAGAATCACCCCAATTTTTTTCCCGGAACAATCAAAACGGCCATTCAAAAGTGCGGCTACCGGAACTGAACAGGAGGGTTCGATAATAATTTTCATCCGTTCCCAAATCAGCCGCATAGCATCCACTATCTCTTGCTCTCCTACGGTGAAAATGTCATCAGTATAGTTTTGAATGATCGCAAATGTGCGTTCACTCAATGTTGTACGAAGGCCGTCAGCAATGGTTTGTGTAGTGTCAAAGCGCTGCAGGGTACCCGATTTAAGTGATTGATATGCATCGTCAGCTTTTTCAGGTTCTGCTCCAAATACCATTACGGCATCCGGCCGTTCTTTTGCCGTGATTGAAGTGCCGCTGAGTAAACCACCTCCGCCCACAGGTGCAAATACGGCATCTAAATCTTGTTGCTGATTAAGAAGTTCAAGTGCGCAGGTTCCCTGTCCGGCAATAACGTTGAAATGATCATACGGATGAATAAATGTCGCCCCGGATTTTTCGACAATTTTGTGAAGTGTTGATTCTCTGGCCTGCTGATTGGATTCACAAAATGTAACCTCTGCACCGTACCCTTTCACTGCATTTACCTTAACCCGGGGGGAGTTTTCAGGCATCACAATGTAGGCGGGTATACCCCGTAGCCGCGCAGCAAGCGCAAGGGCCTGGCCATGGTTACCGGATGAGTGAGTGGCCACACCTTTTGCAGCTTCCTCATCAGTAAGTGAGAAGACAGAATTGCAGGCTCCTCGAAATTTAAATGCACCCGCACGCTGAAAATTTTCACACTTGAAGTAAATCTCACCTCCTGTAAATTCATTTATCGTGCGCGATGTGAGAACGGGAGTGATGTGCGCATATCCGGAAATTCTATCGGAAGCGGCTAAAATGTCATCATATGAGGGGATAGGAAGTTCCGGCATGAGGGATGTTTTTGGCTTATCTGAGTTTAATACGAATAAGCGTGAAGATAGGGATTCCCGGCCATGCTCTGAAACCGATTAAACAAGAAAAAATGGGTGATGTTTTCCATCACCCAAGGATCAGATTCTTAAAAATGAACAACCAGTCCGGACCACGCTGCACCGAGACCACTTCCGTAATTCTGAGAGTTAGGGGAGGCAGCTACTCCGGCACTAAACTCAAAGTTTCTGAACTCAAGGCCGGTTCCGGCATGATAGGTAGAACTGCTGTGTCCGCCGGTACGATACCCGACCCGGAGAGGAATCCGGTTGAAAAAACGGTATTCTGTTCCTGCTGCCAGGTGAGACCGTGTGCTGTTGGTGCCCCAGTTTTCAAACCCTTTGCCCACATCCAGCATCACACTGAATTTGCCAAGCAGCAGGTGGCCCCCAAAATTGATCATTGTAGGCAGGGTTTTACTGAAGTCTGACCGCTCCAGAGTTTGCAGATTTCCATAAATATCACTGCCAACACTGTCTTGCAGTACTGACTCAAAATAGGCATTATCATCGCCATCAAACTGCTGATTAACCGTTTCACTATCGTAATGCACCCCGTCCCAAATAAAATTTTCTGCAGCCGTGAAACTCCTTGTCCTGTCATCAATTGTCACACTTCCAAGGTCGGTTACGGATAAGCCGATTCGAAGCTGTTTCTCACCCTTAAAAACTCCAAGGTTGAATGCACTGACCTGGCCAAGGCCAATTTCCAGGGTAGTACCTACATCAAACCCAACCGAGGTTCCTTTGAATCCTGTAAAATCACCGGCGGTAGGGTTGAGGTGGTCTCCAAGTTTCGGGTCCATCTGCTGCTGACGGAGTTGATTCCATTCTGCGAGCTGGTCGGACAGGTCTCCTGCAACGTCGATGGAGTAGCGAAAATCGTGGTTCACCCGGGCATTCGAATGTGAAGAAGCTTCCTGTAGCTGTAGAGATGAATCAAGTGAGATGCGGGCATAGTTGATACCCATTAACAATTTTGGAGCGGCACCAACATGAAGTCGCACATTGTTTCCAAAACCAAATAGGTTCTCCCGCTTAAGTACGGTCATGGCAAATCCTGCAGAAACCTCATTGTAGATTAAAAATTCCTGAGTTGAATTTACGGCACGCGCTTCCGTGAAATGCGCAGAGTCTAACCCACGGAATATAAGATCTGCGAATCCGCGGGAGTATCCTGAATTACCAATAACCCTTGCGCGGGACGTAATACCAATGCTCCAGTTTGGTGTACGAACGGCAACACCCAGAGGTACCACACCAACATCCATGTTCATGCTGCGAATATTGCCCGAATCACTGCCAAACCACTGGTTCAGCATATTATCGGCAACCCCTCCGTCAATAACCCGGCCGGTGGTGAGGTAGTCGTTATAGGTTTTAATATTCATCAGGCTTCCGCCCACATTCGAGTAAATACCTCCTGCCAGTCCAACCGTAACAGCGGGTCGTTTACTATGATTTAGCATCAGGTTTGCAGGGTTGACAAAATTGGCATGATACAAATCCTGATAAGCTGTGCCGCCTCCGCCCAACCCGATGTTTTGTGCTGTAAGGTGGCGGGATTGAGCCTCAACCGCGTTAACCTGAAGGACAGTAAAACCAAGAGCTACCAGTCCTGCTGTGATCAGTGTAAAGATTTTGTGTTTAATTAGTTGCATTGGAGGCCTCGGTTAGTCTATAGTGTTTTGAATGGTAAATTTGCCGCTTAAGGAGATACTGACGCTGTCTGTATCCCTTATTCTCACTTCCCGGAATTCCGAACTGCTCAGGCCGGCCGATAAACGAATGTTTTTGGTTTGATTGAGTAGATCAAGCTGGCTTCGGTTCAGTGAGATAACTGTGTAATCTTCTGTTGCCTCCGATGTGAATCCGCCTGAACCAATCGCCGCAGCTTTAAATTCAATGGGCGTTTCATTACCGACCGGCAGGGTAGTGAGGCTATTGCCCTCTTCATTTAAGAAATCGAGATGCAGATCTATGCCGAGTGGTATTCCATTTTCATAACGAATGGTGATGGAACCATCTTCCAGCATGGAGTCATCTTCCGGACCGGGCAGGTCTTCCAGATTAGCACTGGTTGTATCTGTTACTGTTGCTTGTTCAGCCCGCAGCGAAAGGGGGATGTTTACCTGCAGCGTTGGTGAAAACTGCACCGGATTTGTTATTCGGCCGGCAGCGCCATCACTGTTAATATTGGCAACACCAATAAACCGGATGGATGTTGGCAGCCGGTTAAAAAATTCTGTGATATTTGAATTATCACGGTTAAACGTGTTGGATAACACGTCATCCGGAGACTCACCGGACTGAATATCGAATTTTATCAGGTTCTCTTTTGGTATCGGAGAGCCATTTATGACCAGCTTTTCGGTGGGATCTTCCGGCAATACTTCGGTCTCAGTTCCCTGGGCACCGCTCAGATAAAAGTGGTTGCCACTTGCATCAATCCCCAGGAACGCACCGATGATGGTAGCGGGAATCTCTACGTTTGTTTGATAGAGAATACCAAGGCTTGCTCGCGTGAATTCAATACCCTGAACACGACGGGAGAGATCGTCAATTCCATCTATTTCAATAACTTCTGCCTCGATATCACTCATGATATCGGCGGTAGCTCCATCTGAAGCGACATCTGTATTTAACAGTACCTGCTTGTTCTCAATCACACCGAAAGCCTCACGGATCGTAAGATTTTCCAAACCAACATTGGCATTCAAATGATCGGTTTCATGTATGACCCGTGAATCGGAGCTGCCCGACTGCTGAGTATCTTCAGTGAGCGCATATACGTTGTAGTCAATTTGGTTGTTGGATGCGTAAATTCGAACGTCATCGAGTGAGACTGTTCGGGAAGCCCCGGATGTTGTATTTCGCTCAATTTTATCCACTCCGTTGAATGCAATAATAAGAGAGTCAGCTTCCGTGTAGGGCGGTGTTCTGAGGCCCGGGAACGTGATTTGAAGATTTTCAATATCCACATCGATAGAATTGATAATCTGGTCGATCACAAGTTCACCCGTTTTTATCTCTACGTAATGTTCCTGGTCGGTGAATGAAAATTCCTCATCTGAAAATGATGTAATCCCGGATGCACGAAAATCCTGTTGCGGAACGACCGCCTCTACTTCTGAGGCCACAAGATTTTCACCCTCTACACTTTTTACAATGATATCTCCGGGATCGTCTTTCATTGTTTGAGTGGTCCATGAAATCTCAATATCAACATTTATATCACGGAGATCCACATCACCGGCCTGATTGCTGTCGGTAAGATCAAACCGCTCAGTTTGTGTACTCTCATGAGTCAAATTTGCAAATGTAACTACACCCAGAGACGTATTCCCGCTGTAGAGTTCGAGTGTAAGTTCGTCCAGGTCAAACCCAAGATTGTTTCGGAGTGTAAAGAGGATGGCGCCATCTTTCACCTGTGCGCTCACAAAATAATCAGTGTTAAGATCTACATTCACCGGGACTGGCGAACTTGCACCGGGGATGGGGTTGCCCTGTTGCAGAAAAGGAGATTCCCCGGTGAGGTCTTCAAAACCGGCACTTCCAACATTTCCATCGCCATTTTGGGATGAAAAAGAACTAAGCCTGATTTGCCCGACTTCCGTTTCAATTGCCGTGGGTGCAACCTGTATGCCGGGTACAGCATCTTCTATGTCTCCAAAATCAAAAGATTCCTCCTGAGACAGCGTGATGAAGTTCTCACTATCTACCTGGAAGAGATTATTCAGATCTGCATTTGTGGTGTCAATCAGGGCGTTACTGCCTCCATAAAACTGAAAGCTGCTGTTTGCAATGACGGGCGAGTCAACACTGGACGATAATGTAAAATTCGGGCTTTCAGGAGTTTCACATTGTGCGAACAGGAGGATGGCCCCGAAAGAGTACAAAAGGTATTTTATCTGTTTCATAGCCTGTAGGTGTAAAAATATTGTTTAAAGCTGTGCAGCAGGAACAAAACAGAAGCGTTCCTGCACTATTGGGTGAAGCGGATGCTAAATCGTGTCTACCTGACGCGCGAAATACACGTATTTATCGACCAATCAAATATAGTATTAAATTATTCTAATAATTATAAATTATTTCTAATGTCAAATAATGTCAGCGAGTCGTGCAAGAAGAATCCTTGAATACTAACACAGGGTGAGATAAAATTTTTTTACCTTGAGGGTCTCTACAAAATCCGGACATACAAAAAATATGGTGATCCGGCACTCTTGATTTACAACTTAAGTATCAGACTATATGCTCAAACGATATCTACTCTTTACGATTTTTAGTTTTGCTCTCACCTCTATGGCTTTCGGCCAGCTTTTCGAAGATTTTGAAGAAAATCAAAAGCTCGGTTATGCTGCCGGAAATGTTGATCAGACCACTGGTACGTGGTTTCTGGACGATGCATTGATCAGAAGTGACGGTAGTGGTGATTTAAAAAATGGAAATCAGTCTGTTCGTATTCGGGATGGCCTCTTTCAAATGAATTTTGATTATGAAGAAGGAGCGACGGAATTAACGTTTTTGGCCGGCAATTCTTCATTCAGTGGTGATGGCGGCGGCGCCCTGCAAGTCTATCTCTCTACGGATTCCGGCAGCAGCTGGTCTGAACTGGGTGATGAGATCAATTTGACCGATACCTTTGAGGAGTACACGTTTGAACTGGAAGAGTCAGGTTCGGTTCGATTCAGAATTGAAAAAACTGCCGGAGGCCGGGTCAACATTGATGATTTCACTATCGAGCCGTTTGTAGAACTCAATGAAAATCCCGAAATAGTTGCCCGAGCTGACGGAGAATCTCTTGAAAACAATGCGGTGGTCGAATTTCCATCAACGGGGGTAGACGCTACCCGGTCACTTACCGTAGAAATCAGGAATGATGGTGAACCCGATCTCACGATTAGCGACGTAGCACTTCAATCCGGCTCTGCATTTTCTGTAGATAATGACATTACCGGGACACTTGCCTCCCGTGAAACTGCCACACTTACACTTTCCTTTTCACCACAGGCGGTCGACGATTTTTCAGATGTTCTAACCATTCAAAGTAATGACCCGGCAACTCCGGATTTTAATTTACAGCTTTCCGGTTCAGCAATATCTGAAGAGGATGTGTCTTCTATCGCATCTGTACGGGATCTTGAATTTGGTACCAGGGTAATGGTTGCCGGTCGCGTTACCGTAGCCAACGAATTCCAGGGACCTGCTTTTATCCAGGATGAAACGGCAGGTATCGCCGTATTCTGGAGTCCAATGCACGAGGCAGTTGAGCGCGGCGATTCCGTTATAGTAACCGGTCCGCTGACGGAGTTTAACCCAATTGGAGGGACACCCGGAACGTTTTTGTTGCAGATTGCAGAATATAGTGGAGATGATGATATCACCTTTGATGTAATTGACACAGAGCCACAAGAAGTTGAACCGGAAGTGATTACACTTGCCGAAATGAATTCCGGTGAGTACGAAAGTCAGCTTGTTACCGTCAGCGGAGTTTCGTTTGTAGAGTCCGGTGCATTTCAGGGGGGTACCAATTACGATATTTCCGATTTCTCAGCTGAAGCAGAATTGAGAATCGATCAAAATGCATCCGACCTGGTAAATGCCTCCATTCCAACAGAACCGCTTGAAATTACCGGTGTTGTAGAGCAGTTTAACGGTGTTTACCAGCTAAAACCCCGGGATAGTGATGATATCGCGATTGAGGTGTTCGAACCCATTGGTGATGATGTGCCAAAAGATCAAACCTTCGACGTGGTGACCTGGAATATTGAGTGGTTTGGCAGCAGCGGGAACGGTCCGGACGATACCGACCTGCAGCTTGCAAATGTCATCACGGTCGTGGAGACGATTGATGCCGATCTCTATGCGCTTCAGGAGATTTCCAGTCAGGCCCGCTTTAACGACCTCGTGGACAGTCTCGACAATTATTCTGGTTTCTGGGCAGATTATTCCAGCCAGACACAAAATACCGCATACCTGTTCAAGCCATCGGTGATTGATTCGGTAGATAGTGGCCTTCTGGAAGCGGGCCAGCAGGAGTTTGACTGGGCGTTTCGCCTGCCGCTTTTCTTTGAGTTCGATGCCACCGTTGAGGGTGTTACCCGCAGAATTCATTCCTATAATGTGCACGCAAAAGCACTGGCTGACCAGGATTCGTATGACCGTAGAACAACGGCTTCCCTGAGGTTAAAAATCTACCTGGACAATAACCGGCAGAACGAGAATGTGTTGTTTATTGGTGATTACAACGATAAGCTCTTCTCATCAACCTATAACAATGAGACATCCCCCTACGATAATTTTGTACAGGATGAATCCTATTTCGAACTTACCGGAGAGCTTGAACAACGGGGTCTTAACTCATTTATCGCCGGGCAAAACCAGAGTATGATTGACCACATCACGGTTACAAATGATCTTATTGAAGACCATATAAATGGTGCGCAGCGGGTGGAGAACCCGAACTATATCGGGAGCTACATTTCAACAACCTCAGACCATGCCCCTGTCTGGACCCGGTTTGATTTTACAAGAAGCCTGGTTAGTGTTGATGAAACGTTTGACACGGAACAACCCAAACGCGCAGAACTGGACCAAAACTACCCAAATCCTTTTAACCCTGCCACAAACATATCCTTTACGCTGCCTGAGAGGTCTGAAGTGTCGCTGAGGGTGTATGATGTTACAGGAAGGCAGGTTGCAACCCTTGCCAATAGCCAAAGTTTTACGGGTGGATCTCACACACTCACATTCGATGCATCTAACCTTGCAAGCGGAATGTACATCTACAGACTAACGCTTAACAATGGCGTAGCACTGACACGAAAAATGATGATCGTAAAATAGCATCGTCTGGCATGATGGTTTGGCTTCCAGAATCATGACAGCGTGTTCCCGCGGTTTTCGGAACTGCTGTCTGATTCCGGTTTTTGGACAAAATCAAAACCAGAATGGCGGAGTCTGCTGAAAAAATTATAATAATGATTTACACCGGCCTCAGAAGCAAGAACTTGTAGCTATAAATAACCAAATTTCAATGTATTCCCGCGTGAATATTTAGCTGTCTCCAAAGCTTAAAAAGCTCACCCTTTCCGGCAAGAGAATCAAATTTATCCCGGTTTAGCTTCAGCGTATGCTCACTAAAATGACCCATGACAGACGAATTAAATGGGATCCAATTCGAGGTTTTAAAACTTCCCGGTCGTGATTGTCTCTCTGGGCCGTAATTCATGCAGACGGGCAGAAGTTGATCCGGGTTTTAGGTTGCTTTACGATTATTCTTATTGGATAATATCTACTGAATCTCCTCAAGAATTTCGTCTTCGGGATCAGGGATACCGCCTTTTTGCTGAGCAACCCAGCCCGCATAGCGGTTCGCCATTTTAAGCGTTTCGTGCCACGGACTCTGTTTTAATGTATGGTGAATAAAACATGCCCAGAACGCATCTCCAACTCCTACAAAATCACCGATACCTTCCGGCACGTTTATGGCAGATTCTACATAGTGAGAGCCATCTTCATCAAAGTAAATAGAACCATTTGCTCCCAGGGTGATAATCATACCGCTCAAATTGAAATGACTGAGCAATTCAGGTTCTTTTTTAATGCCAAGCATACCGCCAATTTGCTCCCATTCATCCCTGTTCATTTTCACATAGTTCGCCTTTTCAAGTGAGTAATTTAGTACAGGTTTTTTCACGTACGGAGGCCGAAGGTTCACGTCCAGAAATACCTGGCATGATTCAGGAAGCTCTGACATGATTTTCTGCAGGGTAATCCTGTTGGTGGAACTGCGTTGTGCAAGCGTTGCAAAAGTGAAAGCATCGGCTGAATCTGCAAGGTTGGAAAGATCATCAGGGGGCTGAATAAAATCCCATGCTACACGGCTGTGAATCGTGTATGTTGGTTCATTGTCTTCATCAACATGAACGGTAACCAACCCTGTGGGATAGTCGGTCCGTTGAATGTACTCCTTGCTGCCGTCCTTTTGTACGATGATGTCCAGAAGTTCACTGCCCGCTTCATCGCGACCCACAGCACTGATTAAGAGGCTGCGGTGCTTCAGGTAGTGCAGGTGCATGGATACATTAAACGGCGAACCGCCCGGTCGCTTATAGTTCGGGAACTGGTCCCATAACATTTCGCCAAAATGGAGTATGGTTCGTTTCATGGTGGAAAATATTGATTAATTAATCCTAAGTGCTTTAATTCCGAGGCTTTCTAAAAAGTAAATTAATAAAAAAACCAGCTTAAATAATTTGGACCTTTAATCCCTCTCTATTCATATAGAGAGGGATATAGGGTGAGTCCGGAGGATAAATCTAAATTATTTAAGCGATGCTCGATGAATTTTACCTTTTTGGACAGCCCAGAATAAACTTCATGTTGAACAAAAAATTATGAGTTCTAAGTAGATATATCGTGGGCTCTGACCAAGGTAGTTCATTTAATGAGTTTTTTTGTTGTCGGATGAAAACTACAGAGAAAGATTTCAAAACGACATGTCGAATTCAGAAAATCACAACCAGAAGTGTCCGACAATTGCAGCTGTTAATGCCAGCAGTGCAACAGATTGAATCCTGTAATTCTGCCAACAGGACAACTGTTTAAGTTCGTCAGTTTCAGCATGATACATTTTACGGCTGCAGGTATATTATTCAATAATATCAGGATCGGGAGCTTCGGAAGAGATTTACGGATATCATAATTATTCCATAACTGACTGAAGATAGGTCCGGAGCGTTTCAAAGCGGATAATTTGTGGAGCCCACAGTACGGCAAATACCATAAACAGGATGGTTACCAGGGGGCCGATTTTGACCAGTTTCTATTGCGAAATACCGGGGTTTTTGGCTTTTAAGAAATCCATAGTACCCAGTGTGAAATCGATACTGGACATAATGGGTGCAGTTATTGCGGATATGATAAATCCACTGATCCCAACCGTCTACATGTCAAAATAAAAAACTGCGATTCACCGGGCATAGCCTTCACCTGCGAGTCCCACAAAGGAGGAGCCTTACATATTTGAGGCATAGAGACCAAAGGCAACCAGGGGCGATATCAAACGTATTCACTCCAAAAATTAATCGTCAGAGTCTTCTGTTTTTCTCCCGACCCAAAAGCCAACTATAAGAGCTCCAATGATCTAACCGATTATGACAACCCAGTCGGTGAAGACTAAAGGAAAGGAAATAGGGAGTTTTTATTTATCTCCCCGAAACAATAAAGACACCGGGTGATTTCTTTCAAATATTGCGGGCACTTTCGGGCCTGATAAATTAAAAAACGATGGACTCACCCGGTGACTGACAGATCATTTTCTATGAATATACTGTGGCTGTTTATTCATGATCACCCATGGCGTACTGTATGCCACCCCAAAGGTGGGCAAGAAACTGATCATCGGAAAAGGATTCTTCTGTGTGTCCAAGGCCTGTGTAGAACGATCGGCCTCCATCAAACTCGTGGTACCACGCAATCGGGTGATTATCGGGGTGATCACTTCCTTCATAGCTGTCTGTATCAAGTTCAAGGAGTACGTTGATGTGATCCTCAAACTCCTGGTAATTGTACCACTCATCGTCCCGGTTCCATGTTTCAGGAAGCATTTCGGTTGAGGGGTGATTCGAATCAACCAGAAGAACGTTGGCATTTGGTGTTCCGGGTGGATGGTTGTCGAAATAGGCTCCCACAAGTTCACCATACCATGGCCAGTCGTACTCAGTATCTGCTGCTGAGTGAATTCCGGCATAGCCGCCTCCGTTTTGGATATACGCCTGGAAAGCATCACGCTGTTCGCCATTAAAAACAGTCATAGTTGTGTTTAGAAATATGACGGCATCGTAACCGGACAAGTTTTCATCAGTAAACATGGAGGCATCCTCGGTTACTGTAACACCAACACCATTCTCTTCTCCAAGTTTTTGGAGGGCTTCCTGTCCAGCTTCAATCGACTGATGGCGGAAGCCGTCCGTTTTAGAAAACACCAACATTTGTTCACTGGCCTGATCGACATCTGAATTTGAGTTATTCGCCTGCATTTCTTGAGACTGACAAGCGCCTATGGTAAAAAGAACTGAAATTGATAAAAAAAGAAGGAAACTGACACAGTTTGTGCATTTCATTGGTGTTGGGTTTAATTAAGTTTAAACGGTTATTCATATCAAAGATAATCTAAATAAACTTACCCATGAATTCACCTTCAAACCGATATTATTTCTCTAAGAGTTTAGGATAAAGTTTACCCGGGGAGCTGCCCCAGGCTGTGTTTTATGCCCCCTTCAGGATCTGGTTTACAAAACTGTTTTCAGGATTACTTATCTAATTTATATTCTCATAAAGTTGTTAACGAAAATCAGTTTTAACAGTAACTCTATATGAGAATTCCAATGCCCAAACGAATCAACATAGCCGAAAGTTTATTCACCAATTGGGCAATGACTATAGCAGTTTTCATTATTGCTTTAATAGTGTTGCCAGACGGGTTCATTTTACCGGCAGGATCAAGTAAATTATTTCTGTGAGTAAGAACTTATGAGCCGCAGTTATCGTACATTACAT
>JAWLEH010000181.1:0-4801 GCA_041686215.1 Balneolaceae bacterium
CCAGAACAATGATCCTCTGTATATTATAGATGGAACACCTGTGCAGGATGATTTTGCAAACTGGTTAAACCCTCAGGACATTGAATCAATACAGGTTCTTAAAGATGCATCGGCCGCTTCCATCTATGGCTCGCGTGCAAATAATGGTGTGATTATCATTGAAACTAAAAAAGGACAAACAGGCGCACCCCAGGTTTCGGTTGATCTGAAAACCGGTGTAGCATCCCCTGTTGGTGGATATGATGATTTCCTGATTTTAGATGCACTGGAATATCACGAAGTAGTTCGAAGAAGCAATTTAAATGCAGGAGAAGATGTTCCAACAAATATATATGGCGACCCCAACAATCCATCTATACCAGAGTATACCTGGCCAAATGACGGAGAGAACCAGACCAACGATTTAGGACAGTTTGGTTTCACTGAGAGTGATTACATTTATGGTGATCCGGACAACATTAATCAACAGTTTATGCCGGGCAGCAGGGGTACAAACTGGTGGGATGAAGTATTCGGAACAGGAGTTTCCTCAGATCTGAATCTTGCTGTATCAGGCGGTGGAGATAATAATCGCTACAATGTTTCTTTTAATTATTTTGACCAGGAAGGTACTGCCCGTGATAACCGGTTCCAGCGCGGTACGATCCGTGTAAATACAGAATTTGACATCGGTAGAGTAACCATTGGTGAAAACCTGTCACTGGCACGTGATGAGGGTTACGGAGGACTTGACCTTGGCGGTGGTGCTGAAGGTACCATAATTGGTAAAAATGTACTTTCACAGCCGGTTGTACCGGTAAGGGACGTTGGAGGTAATTTTGCTTCCGGAAAAGCCAATGGGCTTGGGAATAACACGAATCCTGTTAAAGTTGCCGACTCTAACAAAGATGATGTGAGTGCAAACAACCGAATTTTCGGAAACGCATTTGCAAGAGCCGATCTGATTGAGGAAAGCCTATTGGTAACTTCACGGTTTGGTTTCAATCTGGGCAACTCATCATTTACAGGTTTTGCCCCAATTACTCCCGAAAATTCGGAACCCAACTTTATTAATGGGTTTTCAGAAGGCCGAAATGAGTTCCAGGAGTGGACATGGAGCAACACTCTGAATTACATTAACACCTTAGCACAAAGTCATAATGTAACTGTGCTTGCAGGACAAGAGGTTACAAAATCAGAGTCCCGCTTCATCACAAGCTCGTTTAACGACTTAATTAACACAAGTCTTAGCTCAAGATATATTCAGGATGCCCTTGGTGATCCGGATACCAAAAATACAAGCTCAAGTGGAAGCGAAAGTACACTACTCTCCTTTTTTGGTAAAGTAGACTATAACTTCGACGATCGATATCATTTGAGTTTAACGGTCAGAAGAGATGGATCATCACGGTTTGGTGAAGACAACAGGTGGGGTACATTCCCAGCTGCGAGTGTCGGCTGGCGAGTTAGTGGTGAATCCTTTATGGATGATTTTGATGTAATCTCCAACCTGATGGTTCGTGCGGGGTGGGGTGTTACCGGAAACCAGTCCATACCTACCGGCCGTCTGTTTGACCAATTTGGTGGTTCTACAGGTCAAACATTCTACGATGTCACGGGATCAGGCGGAAGTATCAGGTCAGGATTCAGAAACACAGCGATTGGGAATAACTCCTTAAAATGGGAGGAAAATGTGTCCTCCAACATAGGTATTGATCTTGAACTCTATGAAGGGCAATTTGATTTCACGTTTGACGTATTTGAACGAGAAGTTGATAATCTGCTCTTTGGCCCACCGCTTCCTGCTACTGCAGGACAGGCAGACCCACCTATTGAAAATGTAGGTAAGATGAGAAATCGCGGGTTCGATTTTAACATAGGGTACAGAGGAACCATTAATGATGAGCTGACCTGGAATATAGGACTCAACGGTACGCACTATAAAAACGAAATTCTCCGTATTGACGGAGATCAGGAGTTTTTCAGCGGACCGATTAGCGGACGCGGAGCCACAATATCCCGAAATTATGTAGGACAGCCTCTCGGTGCGTTTTTTGGAATGCAGGCCGACGGTATATTCCAGAACTGGGATGAGGTGGATGCTCATGCCGACCAGGATGGAGCACGTCCGGGACGAATGAGGTTTGTGGATACAAACGAAGACGGTCAGATTACCTCGGCAGACCGTACCACAATAGGTAGTCCTCATCCGGATTTTATAGGTGGTTTAGATTTGGGTGCCCGATGGAAAAACTGGGATTTTCAAACCAGTATTTTAGGTTCTTTTGGTAACGAGATCTTTGATGTTCAAAAAGAGTTTTATGTCTTCAGGCTCTTTAATACCAATGTAAGGAGTGATGTTCTCGATAAATCGGCAGTACTGAATATCGACGGCCCGGCTATTGTTGATGACGAGCGTGTTGCCAATGCGGAAGTGACTAATCCTGGCGCTGAATATCCGAGACTTGACCAAAATGATAGTTTTAGTGACGAATTCAGCAGCTTCTATGTTGAAGATGGTTCCTATGTTCGGATGCGAAACCTTCAGATCGGATATAATATTCCTCCGGGAACCCTTCCGGGTGTAGAAAACATGAGGATTTATGTGCAGGGAGAAAACCTGTTCACAATTACAAACTACAGTAGCGTAGATCCTTCGCTACCTGCTTCAAATGTTGGAGGTGCTGCTGGGAATGTACGCGATCAAACGATTGGGGTTGACCGCGGTACGTATCCAAGCAACCGGTCCTTTAGCATTGGTATTAGCGCAACATTTTAGTCACAACTTTTTAATTCATAAATGAAATACAATGAACATATTTAAAAACTATAAGATTCTATTAGGAGCTGCTTTACTCCTTTTTGCCGGAGGATTTTTATACGGCTGTGAAGACGACTACCTGGTGGGTGAAGCGCAGGGAAGTCTGGATGAACAAACACTTTCAAACCAAAATGGGGTGGAAGGAAACCTCATTGGAACCTACAGAATGCTCGGCGGATGGGCAGGCTTTGGGGGTTGGGGAACCGGTTCCAGTAACTGGATTTTTGGTAGTGTAAGTACAGATGATGCTTACAAAGGTTCAGAACCGGGTGATCAGGCACCGATTACGGATGTAGAACTCTACAACTGGAGTACCGGCGGTACTGATGAGTATGTGAACGATAAGTGGGCATCACTATATGAAGGCGTAAACCGGTCGAACTCAACGATTCGGTTGTTAGATCGTCTTTTAGAAGATGATCCGAATTCTATACCTGAACCTGTTGCGAATAGCGTTCGTGGTGAAGCTCTGTTTCTGCGTGCATATTACCACTTTGATGCGTGGAGAATGTGGGAAAACATCCCCTATTATTTCGAGGATGATGATGATTTCCGAAAAACAAACGTAGGTGTTGATGTGATTGGAAATATTACAAATGACCTGCAGGATGCGATCTCCCTTTTGCCGGATGAACCAAGAAACGGCGAAGTTGGCAGGGTTACCTCGTGGACAGCCCGTGCGCTTCTTGGAAGAGTACAAATTTCTAATGGTGATTATGGTCCTGCTCTAACAACTCTTCGTGAAGTGCGTAACAGCGGCCCCTATGATCTTGAAGATAATTTTCAGCAAGTCTGGACTGGTTTCAGTGATTTTGCAAATGGTCCTGAAACGATCCTTGCCTACCAGGCGTCAGTAAATGACGGAAATCCAAACGGAGACAATGGTAACTATCACACCCGTCTTGCGTTTCCACATAGTGGTAGTCCTTTTGGCTGCTGCGGTTTCTTTCAGCCATCACAAAACCTGGTGAACTTCTTTGTGGTGGACGGTGACGGACTTCCACTTGCAATGACTGACGACACGTGGGATGACAGGGATGATAACCTTGCAGCAGGTGCGAATGTGCCCGTTGACCCGCGACTCGACTGGACCGTTGGGCGAGATGGAGTCCCTTACAAAGATTGGGGTACCCACGAGTCTGGCTGGATACGTGACAGGGGGTATGGAGGACCTTACAGTCCCAAGAAACACGTTCATGAGGCGGCGAGTGACGCTCAAAGTAATGTGGGATGGAATGCACAGCACCTGAATTCAGTGAACTGGCATCTGTACAGGTATGCAGACTTGCTATTGCATCTTGCAGAAGCCGAGGTAGAAGAGGGTAGTCTTGAAAATGCACGGCAAATCGTAAACGAAATACGAGCTCGTGCCGGGGCAGCAGCACAAGGGCCGGGTGAATCGGCTGATGATATAGCTGTTCCGATTGATGATCCGTCCATCACCTGGGCTGATTACGATATTGGCCAGTATGATTCTTTCCCTGACCAGGAATTTGCGCGGCAAGCAGTACGGTATGAAAGACGACTGGAGCTCGCAATGGAAGGTCAGCGTTTCTTTGACCTGAAGAGATGGGGAACTGCTGAGGAAGTCCTTAACGAATTTACTGATGTGGAAGAAAGCAGAAGATCATATCTGAGTGCGGCCGCAACTTTTGAAGAACGGCACTATCTCTTCCCGATTCCTTCATTCCAGATAGATGTTAGCCGTGTAGATGGTGAAGATCGGCTTGAGCAAAATCCTGGCTGGTAGAACAGTACCACAATCTTAAACAAGAAATAGTTGTCCTAACAAATCCCGGAGGCCGAAATGGCTTTCGGGATTTTTTTTGTTTTTAAAATCATCTACCAATCTCCCATTGCGTCCCATTGCGTGTTTCGCGGTTTCACAATCCGTAGCTTTGTTTCGATAGGATTAAAACGCCAGGGTCGCTAAGAGCGCCACGAGTTGGGATTCCCGAAACCATCTATCAACCTTTCTTTGCGTGCCTTTGCGCTCTCCGC
>JAWLEH010000182.1:0-4792 GCA_041686215.1 Balneolaceae bacterium
CAAGACTCAAGACTATTTCTTCTTCAAAAAGTCGATCACTTCCAGTGCAGGGTCGGGGCTGCCCATGATGTAGTAGTGTAATCCCGGAACACCGGCTTCCATCAGCTCCAGGCTTTGTTGTTTGGCCCACTCAATGCCAATCTTTTTTGCATTCTTTTCGTCGGCGGTGACTTCATTTGCAAGAGCATCCGGAATGTTGAGATGGAAGTTTCGGGGAAGGCGCACAAGGTGTCCGGGTGTGGTAAGAATTTTTAACCCGGGAACAATCGGTACATCAATATCGGCGCTGCGGCACTTTTCAACAAATTCAAAGAATGCACTATTATCAAAAAACATCTGTGTAACAATATAATCCCCGCCGGCATCCACCTTCTGTTTGAGGCGCTTGATATCCCAGTCGAGGTTAGGAGCTTCAAAATGTTTTTCCGGGTACCCGGCCACGCCCACACAAAAGTTCGAGGATTCAGCATTGTTGATATCCTCAAGATACTCGCCCCTGTTCATATCCTGAATTTGATTGACCAGGTCTATGGCGTACTTATTGACGGTGCCGTTGAGGTTAAGCGATATTTGTGACCCAGTATTATCGCCCCGAATGGCGAGCACATTATGAATTCCCAGATAGTTGAGCTCAATCAGGGCATCCTCACTCTCTTCTTTGGAGAACCCTTCGCAAATCAGATGAGGAACCGGATCAATGCCGTAGCGATGAAGAATTGCCGCGCATAAGCCAATGGTACCGGGACGTTTGCGGCGCACAACGCGCTTAAGCGTGCCATCTTTCTGTTCTTCAATATGTGCTTCTGCCGCATGGTAGGTAACATCGATGAATGGCGGCTTAACTTTTTCAACAACTTTATCGAGTGACTCAAAAACGTCACTTACAGCCCCGCCGCGTTTAGGTGGAATGATTTCGAACGAAATCAGGGGTTCAGTAGCTTTATCATAATGCTCAACAACTTTCATAAAGAATGTGGTTTTGACCTGTAAATTGCAGATTTTATAGGTTTGAGAATACTCAAAGAATAAAGGTTAATTTTTACTATGCGTTCCAATCACCCGCTATTTAGCAGACTTAAAAAAGAAATACTCGTACTCGACGGAGCTATGGGTACAATGATTCAGGATTATAAATTTGTTGAAGATGATTTTCGGGGAGAATTGTTTCAAAATTTTGAACATGATCTCAAAGGAAATAATGACCTGCTGTCCTTAACACAGCCTGATATAATACGGGAAATTCATACCAATTTCCTCAATGCGGGTGCGGATATCATCGAAACAAATACGTTTAATGCAAATCCCATCTCCCAGGCAGACTATCACCTGCAGGAGAAAAGTTATGATCTAAATCTTGCCTCCGCTAAAGTGGCGAGAGAGGCGGCGGATGCCATTACCCAAAAAAATCCCGCGAAACCACGTTTTGTAGCTGGGGCCATTGGTCCGACAAATAAAACACTATCGCTTTCCCCCGATGTGGAAGATCCCGGTTATCGCGCACTTACATTTGATGAGCTTGTAGAGTGCTATACCGTTCAGATTAAAGGCCTTGTGGATGGCGGAGTGGATACCCTGCTGGTGGAAACAGTGTTTGATACGCTGAACTGCAAAGCGGCCATCTACGCCATTCATCAATATACACGAAAAGCCGGCGTGGAGATTCCGATCATGATCTCCGGGACGATTGTGGACCAAAGCGGGCGAACGCTTTCCGGGCAGACTACCGAGGCATTCTGGCTATCCATCAAACACGCCAATCCGCTGCTGAGTGTGGGGCTAAACTGTGCGCTGGGTTCAAAACAGATGCGTCCGTTCATCAAAGAACTGGCCGAAAATGCTACCTGTTTTACAAGCCTCTACCCGAATGCCGGCCTGCCGGATGAGATGGGTGAGTACGGCGAATCACCCGAATATATGGCCGAACAGTTTGCTGATTATGCAAGCACAGGGTTTGTGAATATTGTGGGTGGCTGTTGCGGAACCACGCCGGACCACATCAAAGCGATATCGGAGGAGGCCAAACGGCACAAACCGAGAACCGTAAAAGAGCAAAAGCCGTACATGCGCCTCAGCGGGCTGGAACCGCTGGTGATCCGCCCGGAAACCAATTTTGTGAATGTAGGTGAACGAACCAACGTCACCGGGTCTGCCAAGTTCAAGCGGCTTATTAAAGATGAAGAGTACGAAGAGGCACTTTCGGTTGCACGTGAACAGGTGGAAGGAGGCGCACAGATTGTAGATGTTAATATGGATGAAGGCCTGCTGGATTCCGAGCAGGTGATGCAGGATTTCATCAACCTGATGGCGGCAGAGCCGGATATCTCGCGTGTTCCGGTGATGATCGACTCCTCGAAGTGGAGTGTGATTGAGGCCGGGCTGAAATGTGTGCAGGGAAAAGGAGTTGTGAACTCTATCAGCCTGAAAGAGGGAGAAGAGACGTTTAAAGAACAGGCGCGGACTATTATGGATTTTGGAGCCGCCGTGATTGTGATGGCGTTTGATGAAGATGGCCAGGCAGATTCGCTGGAGCGCAGAAGGGTGATCTGCCGGCGCGCCTATGACATCCTGGTGGATGAGGTGGGATTTCCGGCCGAAGATATCGTCATGGATCCCAATATCCTGACGGTAGCTACCGGAATGGAAGAGCACAATAACTATGCGGTTGATTTTATTGAGGCCACCAAATGGATCAAAGACAACCTGCCGCATGCAAAAGTAAGCGGAGGTGTGAGCAATATCTCCTTCTCGTTTCGCGGCAATAATACCGTTCGCGAGGCGATGCATTCCGCATTTCTGTATCACGCCATCCGTGCCGGAATGGATATGGGCATAGTGAATGCGGGGCAGCTTGAGGTGTACGAGGAGATTGAGCCGGAGCTGAAGGAACTGGTGGAAGATGTGCTGCTGAACCGGCGCGATGATGCAACACAGCGGCTGCTGGATTATGCAGATAAGATCAAGGATAAATCGGGTGCCGGTGCCAAAAAGAAAGATGACACCTGGCGAATGGAGTCGGTGGAAAAACGGATTCAGCACGCGCTGATCAAAGGGATTGTAAACTACATTGAAGAAGATGTAGAGGAAGCCCGGCAGAAGTACGACCAGCCGATTGAAGTGATTGAAGGACCCATGATGGATGGGATGAATGTTGTTGGTGACCTGTTTGGAGCGGGTAAAATGTTTCTTCCGCAGGTTGTGAAAAGTGCCCGCGTGATGAAAAAGGGAGTGGCAATTCTAACGCCATACATCGAAGAGGAAAAAGAGAAGAACAAAAGCAAGGAGCCAAAAGCAAAAGTGCTTCTGGCCACTGTGAAAGGCGATGTGCACGATATCGGGAAAAATATTGTGGCCGTGGTGCTGCGCTGCAATAATTATGATGTGGTGGATATTGGGGTGATGAACCCTGCAGAAAAAATACTTGCTGCGGCAAAAGAACATAAAGTAGATATCATTGGCCTGAGCGGCTTGATTACGCCGTCGCTGGATGAAATGGTAAACGTAGCCAACGAGATGAAGCGCGAGGCATTTACCGTACCGCTGATGATCGGCGGGGCAACTACATCGCGTATGCATACGGCCGTGAAAATTGCACCTTCCTATGATCACCCGGTGATTCATGTGCTGGACGCTTCACGGAGTGTTACGGTGGTGAACAGGCTGGTGTCGAAAACGCTTAAAGATGGTTTTGTTGATGAGATATCAGCTGAATATAATGATCTGCGCACACAGTATAAGAGCCGTGGAAAAAAGAAAAAGTATCTGCCCATCGAAAAAGCGCGTGCAAATAAAACTCAGATTAACTGGGAAGAAACCAAAATTGTACCCCCAAAAAAGCTGGGTACAACCCGTATGCAGAATATGGATTTGTCCGCCCTGCGAAACTACATCGACTGGACACCATTTTTCATCGCCTGGGAGATGAAGGGCCGTTATCCCGATATTCTTGATGATGAGAGAGCAGGTGTTGAGGCACGAAAACTTTTCAATGATGCCAATGAACTGCTGGACAAAGTAATTGACGGAAACCTGCTGAAAGCACACGGCGTGGCAGGACTCTACCCGGCAAACTCTGTTGGCGATGATATTGAGATTTACGCTGATGAATCCCGTACAGAAGTTATCGCCCGGTTTCATTCGCTGCGTCAGCAATCAAAGAAACGATCCGGCCAGCCAAATAAAGCTTTGGCCGATTACGTGGCTCCAAAAGAGACGGGTATCGCCGATTATATGGGGGCGTTTGCCGTCACAACCGGCCACGGCACACTTGATTTGGTAAAGAAATTCGAAGAGGATCATGATGACTACAATGCCATTCTGGTGAAAGCAATCTCCGATCGACTGGCTGAGGCCTTTGCTGAATATTTGCACGAAAAAGTACGGACCGAACTCTGGGGGTATTCAAAAGATGAAGACCTTGAGAACCCTGATTTGATTAAGGAGATCTATGATGGTATCCGTCCGGCTCCCGGATACCCGGCACAGCCTGACCACACAGAAAAAGTCACTTTATTTGATTTGATGGATGTGCCTGAATTAACCGGAATTTCCCTGACGGAGCACCTGGCGATGGACCCCGCTTCTTCCGTAAGTGGTCTCTATTTTGCCCACCCCGAAGCCAAATATTTCAATCTTGGCGACATTAAGCGCGACCAGGTGGAAGATTACGCCCGGCGGAAGGGAATGACGGTGGAGAAAGTAGAAGAGTGGCTTGGCCCCAACCTGGCGTATGAGCCCGAAGAGACTGTGAAAGTTTGATGTGAAGACCTGCCAGAGTATCCGGCGTTTTTCCGTC
>JAWLEH010000183.1:0-4781 GCA_041686215.1 Balneolaceae bacterium
ACGGTCCTCCCTTTGCGTCCCTTCGCGCCCTCCGCGGTTCCACAATCCGTAGCCATGTTTCGAGAGGATTAACCGCCAAGATCGCTAAGAGCGCTAAGTTTGGCTTTTTATTTATAGCTAAAATCAGGTGTAAGGACTTATAATTACCTGTTCTAATTACTTGAAAAAGAAATACTGCCGGAACCGCCCACAATTGGCAGAGAAATAGATGTTTTATCAAGATCAATTGTCAACTCTGTTCCGGGATCGGGCCGCAGTGTAAACTCGCGGTCACTGGAAAAGATCATCAAACCAATTTGCTGACCAGCGGGGATAACCTGGTCATCCGGCTGAAGGTCAAAGCTGAATGTGTAAAATTCACCCGGCTCCAGCGGTTCGCTTTCGCTGATGGATTCATGATTTTGTGGATCGGCCCAGCCGCGTGTGAGGATATTATCTGTGATGTCTGCCTCGGAACTATCATCCCAGGGAAGGGACACCAGCCAAACAGACAGGTTGGCGGCCGGTTTACTGCTTGCCACAGAAACTGTAATTTCCGGCACTCCTGAAATATGAACAGAATCCTCCAGTTCGGGTGTGACATAGATCAGCCGGTGATCGGTCCACTCAGCTTTTGCAAGTACATCTCCTGAAAACGAGAAGTTATCCACCAGAGTCTCAGTGCCCGTTTCATCGGCACGTTCCAGGGTTAACTCACCCTGTTCAGGAGCTCCCGGGGACAGGTAAAACTGAACATTCTGTGCTTCAGGATGAGGGTAATCGGGGTAGGGCGTAGGCTCCGTTCGTTCGTCATCTTCGCGGGTGATCCACGCGCGCGGTTCATCTTCAATTCCGTTTTCAATATCCCAAAGATATCTTGTAAACCATTTGTTCATCAGCTCCAGCGGGGGAGGTCCGCCGTGCCCGCCCTGATGGTAATAGATCATGGAGGGTACATCTTTTTCTTTTACAGCTTCATAGATTCGATAGCTGTGCTCCGGCATCACGTTCCAGTCGTTAAAGGCGTGTGCCATCAGCATAGGGGTTTTCATATCATCGAGCTGATTCAGATAATCCCGCCCGGCCCAAAACTCATTATAATCCCCGGTGATTCGATCCATGCCTTCCGTCATTTCGGTATCGCGAATGACCCGGTTGTTGCGTTCACGGTTCTCTTCATCACCGCTGTGTATAAAATCATAAAGCACGTCGATATCTTCTCCGATATAACCGCCGGGTGATCGTATCAATCCGTGAGAGCGATAATAGTGGTAGTAGGACGTGTTGGGAGCTACCGGAATGATCGCATTCAACCCATCAACACCGGTGGTTGCAGCAGCCAGCGGTAATGTGCCGTTGTAGGATGTTCCGGTCATACCCACGCTTCCGTTACTCCAAAAGGCCTCAACCTCTTCACCGCCGTCACGGGAATCGTATCCCTTTGCACGGCCGTTCAGCCAGTCTATAACCGCTTTAGGCGCAAGAGATTCATTCTCGCCGCCCACGGTGGGCGCGCCGTCAGATAAACCCGTTCCCGGTGATGACGAATGAACCACAACAAACCCGCGCGGTACCCAGGTTCTGATCTGGCTGTTGGAGATGATGGGCCGCTCACCCTGGCGCTGAACGTCCGGCCCTTTCTCTCTTTCCGGTGGCGTTTCACCCAGTTCCTGGCGAACGTCCCAGAAAAAATCATAGGGTGGTTGTGCCGTGCCGGCGTAATAAGGGCTGGTTTCATAAATCACCGGGAGTTTTAAGTCGCCAGATTCGGTTTGCTCCGGCCGGGTGACTGATACATGCACGCGGTCGGGGTCGCCGTCACCATCACTGTCGAATTCGGTTTCTACCCATAAATCGTGGCGGATCCAGGTGTCAGGATCAGAAAATTCTGAGATCTCCTGCGCCTGGCCATCCTCTATAAGGGGCACAGTTAACGTATCAGTACCCTGCCCGTAACTTTGCTGTGAGATGTGTGGCAAAGCGATAAAAAAGACTATATATATAGCGATTGTTTGAAAAGGATTTCGCATGGAAGATTGTTTCTTAAGTGGTTTGAGTAATGGGTTTTGCATTGAAGAACGAGTAAAGTTGTTGATAAATGATCATTGCTCCGGCACATTTTCTCACAACACTCTACTCAGAAGATGAATGATTAATCAATAGGCACGGCCCCGAAATATTCAATACAAGGAGCTTAAGACGATATTAAATACGTTTTTTAGCGTGAAAAAGGTTATAAAGTGGCCGCTAATGGCAGTGCTGATGTGCATCAGACCAGCTTGTTCCTGGAGGGCAGTCCTGGCGATCACTACTGCCGGAAATGGCCATGCCTGCAATCAACAGGCCAAGAGCCACGGCAATGACAAGACCTATCATCCCGAGTTTGGATGAAAAACCGCTCTCATCCTTTTCCATACAGCAATTTTTATACTTCTTGCCACTGCCGCAGTGGCAGGGATCATTTCGGTTTATTTTCTTTTTCATAGCAAGCTGACTCTACTTAATTGCAATTGAACCTTCGTAATGTAATCAACCTCGGCTAATCAATCATCTCAATTTGGCCGGTTTCAACAATCTTTACAGTCCCGGTGCTTCTTCAGGTTCAAAAAGCGGGATAAATCGGTATATTGAAGCGGCGGGCCAAAGAAAAGCCGGTGTATCCAATAAATAAACTGAAAAACTGAAACATTGTTATGCCTGATTTACGACGTGCGATTCAACAAAAAGCTGAAACCCACTTTGATTATATGGTTCAGACCCGAAGGTTTCTGCACAAAAATCCGGAGATCAGCTTTAAAGAACACGACACCACAGACTATATTTTGCATGAGTTAAAGAAACTTGGGATTGAAACTCATCGTCCGCTGGAGACAGGCTGCGTGGGAATAATTGAAGGTGAAAAAAAATCCGACCGGGTCATTGCGCTTCGTGCCGATATTGATGCTCTTGCAATGGATGAAGAGGGTGACGCAAAGCAGGCATTTATATCGGAGCGGGCAGGTGCAGCACATTGTTGTGGCCATGATGCTCATACGGCCAATTTACTGGGGGCAGCAAATATACTGTCGGAGATGCAGCAGGAGATTGAAGGGAAGGTAATTCTTATTTTTCAGCCTGCAGAGGAGACACTTCCCGGGGGAGGCCGGTTGCTAACCGAGACCGGATTTTTGCAGGAACAGGGAGTTCAGGCCATTTTTGGGCTTCACACAAATCCTGATTACGCACCGGGGCAGATTGCCGTAAAGCCGGGTCCGCTGATGGCGCGGCCGGATGAGTTTGAAATTACGATTAAAGGAGTGGGTGGCCACGCGGCAACACCTCACCTGACCGCAGACCCTATAGTAATGATGGGGCAGGTGATTTCCCAGTTTCAAACGATCGTCAGCCGATCCATTGATCCGACCGATCCCGCAGTGGTTACAATTGGCAGGGTGAGGGGAGGTACAACCTATAACGTGATTCCCTCCAAGGCGGAGTTAATCGGTACAGTTCGCACGTTTTCCCAGGAGAATGCGTACAGGGTACGGGACCGGATGGAGCAGATTCTGAAAGGGATAACTGAACCGGCCGGAGGTGGATACGAGTTTCAGTTCAATGAGGGGTATCCGGCTGTAATTAATGATGAAAAGCTGACTAAAATGTTAACGGAGTCTGCAAAGAGCGTTTTGGGCAGCGATGGGGTCATTGAACTTCGGAAACCAATTATGGCAGGAGAAGACTTTGCATTTTATCAGCAGGAGTTTCCGGGTGCGTTTTTCTTTTTAGGAAGCGGCAGCAAGGAGGCCGATTCTAAATGGAGCTGGCACCACCCCCGCTATAATATAGATGAGCGGTGTATGCTTACCGGGTCAGCACTGATGGCCGGGTTGGTGTTGAGAAAAGGATAATGTGGAAGTATTAGTTTTGGCCAGCAAATTATGCACGAGTTATATTCACTTACAAAACCGGTTGTAGGTGTAGATTTATTCCTGTTATAATCTGAGTGGTAATTCCATTTTTTAATATCTGCTTTCATTTTTTGAATGTTTTGGGCAATAGAATTTATTCCAGCTTCCCGAATGGCCATCTGCTCTCCCATTTGCCTTCTCTCTTACTCATATCATCGGCTATCACTTACTTCCATTCCTCCAGTTCGGTTGGGAACTGAATGGTTAGATTGATCTGCTTGCAATACGAATTTTGCCAGGTACAATGACCCATAATATGTGCATCTGCCTGCAGTCAACGTCGTTCTTATACTTGTCTCAGTTGAACTGTGGGCCACGGTCCGTTTGAACAAACAGCTCGCTGAGACATGATATACACGGGTGGCTGCAGCTACAGTAAGTTTGCCGGATTCAATGAACCGGAAAATATATTTGCATAAGGTAGGTGAAAACGTCCGGCGGTGCCGAAGATATTTTTTAGAGATAACGCGTTTACCAGTTGGATTTAAAAATTTCAATACAGTCCGAGACTGTCCAAAAAGGGCGTAATCCCGCACTTTTCTGAGGGGATCCCTGTGGAGGATGCGGGATCTTCTTTCGTTGATGTAGACGGGAGATGCCACGCTGGGGTGCGACATGACGGTATCTAAAATATCTCTGCAATGCCACGTCCTTTTTGGACAACCTCAGGCACTTTTAAATACAATGACAACCGGTAAACGCATTAGAGATAGATAATTTAGGTATGGGTGAATATTTATGTCAACCTGCAATGTGGACTGATAAATTAGGTAAATCGTACTGATGCAGGATCTCTTTTAAACGGTTCCCATTCAACTATTTAAAAATCTCTTTCAGAAGAGGCCGGCGCGTCAT
>JAWLEH010000184.1:0-4772 GCA_041686215.1 Balneolaceae bacterium
GTCATCAAGATCCCGAAGTCCGGTTTCAAGAATACCAACCACCTTCATTTGCAAAGCTACGCCGCCGGGTGAAACTACCGTGATGTTGTCATTGAGGTCCGTACTTAGCGATTCTGCTAAACCGGAACCAAGAATGATTGCGTTATTTACTGATTCGAGCCGGATAACAGACCCGCTCACCAGATCCTCTTCCAGATCAAACATCTGGTTTTCCTTACGGATATCAACTCCGTTGATGATGCCCGATACATCCACTGCGCCAATCTTAAAAATAGCCTGTGTACTCAGGCTGGGAGAGACTCCTGCCACCTCTGGGTAAGATTCCAAAATCTCGACGATTTGCAGACCCCGCTTTAGTTTTGGAAGCTCATTTTTACTCTTGATATTGGGCACAGAGATCCAGGTGTCATGCTCCGAATATACCTTATTAAGCAGGGGCGTAGATTTCTGAGTCTCATCCTTATAAATATGGATATGGGCGGTAGAATTTATAGTCTTCTCAATAAAAAAATCCTGAAGACCTGTAATAACGCCTGCCTGAAAGATGAAAATTGTGATTCCAAAGGTAACTCCAAGCATCGATACAATGCTCTGCCGCTTTCGGCTGATAAGATGGGTGAAAACGATCTTTAAGATGGGAAAGCGGTTCATCATTCAGGTTTTAATATGATATCTCCTTCTTCAAGTCCTGATACAACCTCAACATAAGTCAAGTCACGAATTCCGGTTTCAATTTTCTTGCGTCGGTTGTCTTCCAGAATGACTTCATTTTCTTCGGTGAGAAAGTTAACCGGAAGCACCAGAACGCTATCCTTTTCATTAATTACGATGTTTGCCTCAAGTGCCATGCCGGGGTACATCGGGTAGCCTGAAGGGTCGATGGAAGCGATCACTTTTGCCGTGCGTTCAATAGGATTGACCCGTGGGTAGATTTGACTGATCATTCCTGTTAAAACGGTATCCTCTATGGCATCCAGTTCATAATGTACAGTCTGGCCTTTTTTTACCTTCACAATATCTGTTTCGTCAACCTGAAGTTCAGCTTCAAACCGATCGGAGGCACCGATCTCCAGGAGTGAACGGTTTCCGGAGATAAGTTCGCCTTGTTCGGGAGTGATATCATACACTTTACCATCAATAGCAGATAATATGGTGTAGTCGCCTGTTTTGCTTTGCTGGGCCAGGTAGTTATTGCGGGCATTATCCTGTTCGATCTGAAGTCGGTTGCGGGTTTCCTGCAATTTACTGACCGAGCTCTGATAGCTGTTCTGAGATGTCTGATACTGAAGCTGAGCACGGTCAAGATCCTGTTTTGTAACGATGCTGTCTTTTTGAAGCCGGCGGTAGCGTTCGAGGTCAACTGAATCCTGCACAAATACAGCTCTTGAATTTTCCACTTGCTGTGTAAGCTGCCTGAGCATGTCAGAATCAGGCCGGGCATTTTTTCGGGCCAGTTCAAGCTGGTTTTTTGCGATTTGAAGGTTGAATTCGCTGGGTCTGTTATGGAGTGTTACAAGCGGAGTGCCAACCTCCACCTCCTGGCCAATGCCAACCAGGATTTCATCTACTATACCGGAGACTTTACTTCTGACCTCATAATGTGCGACTGGCATCACGTTACCGGAGGCGTATACTCCCTGTACAAGATCCATTTTTTTAACCTTAACCTGCTCTTGTTCTGAACACCCCAAAAATACGTGAATCATCAGAAGCAGCAGCAGGGGCAAAGAATACAGCGTTCTCATAGGCCAGTGTTTCTCTTTATAAAGCAGTAAAATACAAGTCTTACAGAACAATTAATGAAAGAATAAGAAAATAAGTATAGCCCCGACTTTCCGCCAGGCTCATTTTTTACAGGCGCGGCGAAAGTATATCGGGATAAGACACATGCTGCAAGATGGTCATTTGAACGGATTTTCAAATTTAGAACTTTGGCTGGAATGAAAATATCGGTAAAAGAAATGATGAAGATCACCCGGGTGCGGTCAATTTAGTGAATCTCTTTCCTCACCGAGGTTCAGTCGAAAAGGAAAATCAAAATGGATCAATGATGAATATCGGTTGAGTTTGAATTGTTAAAGAGATAATAATTTTTTTCGAATCTCAGATCCATTACAACTGGGTTATTCATTAATATGTGACGAGTTTTCCCTTTAAAAACCCTCTCAGCTGTCGGCCAATTTATCGCTGAATAGGAAGCCGATAGGTTCAAGCGCCGGTATGCGCGGTAAAACGATGGTAATGATGGCCATCAAGGGTATGGCCAAAACGATGCCGATAATGCCCCAAATGGCATTGCCCACAATTACGGGCAGTATCACAAAAAAAGGATGAACCTCTACTTTGTGTCCAACAACACAGGGCTGCAGAACATAGCTTTCCAAAAACTGGGCAACAGTAAAGGTGATGACGATTCCTGTCAGCACGCCCATTTCACCCGAGGTCAGATAGCCGAATACCAATACCACTCTAAATCCTACAATGTTACCCACGTAGGGGACAAGTTAGAAAAGTGATGCGATGATACTCACAAGGACAAAGTTGCTCACTCCCGTGATACCAAGGCCGATGAGAATCAGCTTACCTACCCAACCTGAGTTCGATTCTTAAATTTGACAAATAATACTAAAAGCAGTTCAAAAAGGGCGTCATCTCGCACTGTGGGGGATGCGTGATCTACCGGCCCTGGCACTGTGAACGAGGTGTGTAGATTTGCCGGAGCGTATGAGATCGTTTCTATAAAGGATATCGCTTCGCGTTCAAAAGATGAGCGGCCGGATCACTGATAACAAATTCTGAGCGCTGCGGACCAGGGCGAATATTCAATTAAGATTATCTACCCTGGCGCAATCCACACAGAGCAATACAACCAGAAGCTATATTTTTGAAGTTAATCCATGTCCATTTTATCACACCGAGGAAAGAGTATATCTCTGTTTAAAAATGGAATTCTTGATTCGCCACTACTCTGCTATAGATTTAATTTAATGTTCACCCGGTAGTTTGTATTCAAAAAATTGTTGTAACACGCCGGTGAATTTCCTGTTTAAAAGGCTTTGACAAACCCGATTACTCTTGAGTACCCCAAATTTTAACCGACGTCCAGGGACGATCCGCATCTGTCCAGAATGGATGGTCCGCGTTCAGGCCCAGCGGCAGAAAGATGGTGGATGCAATATAGAGGCTTCCGGTGTTGTTGTAAAAATCAGCCAGTTCAGGCTGATGACCGTTTAGTCCAATCGTAAGCCAGCCCTGTTCTGTGTAGTTCTGCGGATTTTCAAGAGTGCGCCTGAGAACTGCCGTTAGCGCCTCCCGAACCTGTGCCGGCTCCAGGCTTTCGGGCAGTTGAACCCGTAGTGCCATATCTGCAAGATGATGATAGGCGCCGGTCCGGTACACAATCGAGCGCCCCTGAACAGGAAAACTTCCGTCCGCCGCAATACTTCGTTCCTGGATCTCGGCGTATCGCTGTGTAATCTCTTCCAAATCCTCGCTGTACCATTCGTAGTTGCGTTCTTCTTGCGAGATAGCCTCCATAATATTTGTGAGGTAGGGCTGAATCACATAGCTGTTGTAATAGTCCATGGCAAAATGCTCACCGTCGTTAAACATACCGTCGCCGGCGTACCAGTTCTCCATAAATGTGCGCATCCCATACTCAATCCGCACCGGGTCATACGGCAGATCATACTTCGCAAAAAAGGCTTCAATCATTCCGCTGAAAAGAATCCAGTTAGAGTACACCGGAACAGTTGTCCGGGTTGACAGCAGTGCTTCTCTCACCTGCTGTTGTGTCTCCTCATTCAAAGCCTCCCAAAGCCAGGGGCTCCGGATCAGCCCCAATGCAAAGAAGGATGCATCCACAAGAGGCTGGCCGCCTTCCCAAACCATATAGTCATTACCTGTGGGATTCACAGCGTGTTCGGTTGCGCGTATGGCCCACTGCCGGTACTCTTCCCTCAACTCCTGTTCCCACTCCGATCCACCATCGGAGTTCAGCCATGGTGCAATACCGCTAAGGGTTCGTGCAAATGCCTCCAGGTAGGCTACTTCTGTTCGGTGTTCCGGATTGTCTGAATTTTCGGGAAGTTCCACCGGCATAACCTCTTTCAACCGTTCGTTCGCCAGATTTTCCATCACCGGGCGAACCATTTCGTCCATATAACCGAGCCAGAGATCACGCCGGTCGTGAGCGTCCTGGCCGGCAAGTACTGTTGGAAACAGAATAAGTAAACTGAATAGGAGTAAATATTTATTCATATGAAAATGTTAATTGGTTGAATGAAAATGAAATGAAGTTCCCGGATATATACGCTTTGAACCGTTAATAAACTTCAGCAGATTAAGTTGATATATTCCTGAAACCTGAGTTCGATTAAAATATAATGGTAAAAGCAGTCCAAAAAGGCGTCATCTCGCACTTTCCCAAAAGGATTCCATTTGGGAGATGCGTGATCCACAGTCCTTTCCAAAGGCAGGAGATGCCACGCCGGGGCTTGGCATGACATAACTGTTAATGAATTAACTTAACTAACGCGCTTTTTGGACTGAATTTGGTGATATTTGATAAATTTATGAATCGTACTCAGGTCTGAAAATATTGCTTTACATTTTATGGCTTAAATCGACAATTCCCATGTGCTGATGGTAGCGAAAAAATGATGCTGAATAATTTACCTACCCAACCAAAAAAGCAGCCAACAACCCGGCACCGGTTGCAGCTAAAAGCAGCAGTATCAACCGTAAACTTTCTTTGAATCCTACAAAAAAAG
>JAWLEH010000185.1:0-1932 GCA_041686215.1 Balneolaceae bacterium
ATTTTTTTAAAATTTCTTTTCGGGCAGAAATAAATGTCTCCTATCTTTTATCGGTTGCCGGCTACTTGGTACCGGATTGGAATCCCATGGCATTTATTTGATAATTTGATGAATCAAAACCTATACAGAGAACCGCCAAAACGAACAACTCCCGCCGGAGAGGAGCGGCGGGTAGGCTATGAGTTTGAGTTTACAGGTGTAGAAATAGCCGTAGCTGCAGATATGGTGAAGGAGCTCTATGGCGGCTACACCAAAAAAATCAGCACCTACGAGTTCAAAGTCGGGGACACCAATCTTGGCACATTTAAGCTGGAAGTTGATGCTCAACTGCTTCGGGAGAAGAAATATGAAAAAACACTGAAGTCTTTCGGAATTGACCTCTCTACTTTTAAAAATATCGAGTCGATTGAGGACAGGCTAAAGAGCATGGCCTCTTCGGTAGTGCCCTTTGAAATTATTACGCCTCCTGTTCCACTATCAAATATGCAGAGGCTGCAGAAACTTGTGGATGAACTGCGCCGGTGGAAAGCCAAAGGTACCGGCAGTTCCGTGCTGTATGCATTCGGTCTGCATTTAAATCCTGAAATTCCGGATGAGTCCGCTGCCAGTCTTCTTGATCATCTTCGCGCGTACGTTATGCTCGACCCGTGGATACGCCAGGACGCAAAGATTAACATCAGCCGCCGGCTTACTCCATATATCAATGAATACAAAGAGGAGTATCTGCAGCTTATTTTAAGCAAAGCCTATAAACCAACTCTTGAAGAACTTATCCACGATTATTTTCGGTATGATAACAGCCGCAACCGACCGCTGGATATGCTGCCTGTCTTTATGCACCTTGCGCCCGAAACAACTCAGTCACTCTTAAAAGACACGCTGACTTCAGCCCGGCCTACCTACCATTACAGGCTGCCTAACTGCTCCATTGAAGATCCGGAGTGGTCGTTAGCCGACGAGTGGAACCGCTGGGTTCTTGTGGAGCAGCTTGCCGCGAATTCTAAAACTTTACATCAGTATTCACGAATCTATTTAAGACTGAAGAAAGAGACCCTTGTTGGGTTTGAAACGAAATGGATTGAACTGATGAATCGCTGGGTGAACAATGTTTCGTAAGCGCCCCGTTATTGGTATTACAGGTCCGGATGAAGGTGGGTCGGGCGCATGGTTTTTTACGGCGCTTTCGGTATGGCTGGCCGGTGGAAAACCGGTACGCATAACGGTAAATTCACCTGCATCAGTTGATGAACTTAACGGATTAATTATTGGTGGAGGAGCTGATGTGGAGCCGCTAAAATACGGTCAGGATCGTATAGAAAAATCTGTTTTGACGAAAGATAGCCGTACTATCTTTGAATGGATTCTCTCCATTCTTTTATTCCCCTTCTATTGGCTGGCCAGGTATTTTCAGCACACCAAATCTGCCACTATCGACACTGACCGGGATGAGCTCGAGCTGAAGCTGCTTAAAGACACTCTGCGCTATAAAAAGCCGGTATTGGGTATTTGCCGGGGTATGCAGCTGATGAATGTGCATTTCAACGGGTCACTCCACCAAGACATCAGAGGGTACTACACGGAAAGTCCGCAGGTCTCTTCAATTTTTCCAAAAAAGCGGGTTGAACTAAAAAAGGGTTCCAAACTCGCTGCTATACTTAGAACCTCAGTCTGCACCGTGAATGCACTTCACAACCAGGCAATCGATAAACCCGGTGATGGGGTGGAGCTCACAGTAAAAGAGATGAATACTAATATCACCCAGGGACTGGAGCACCCGGACTATCCTTTTGTAATTGGCGTGCAGTGGCATCCCGAATACCTGATCCAGGTCAGGCGCCAGCGCCGGCTTTTTAAAGAACTGGTTCGGTGTGCGAACGGGGAGAGCCAGGCTTTTAAGAAAGAGAAATCATCGATCTAATCAGGAAACTTTAT
>JAWLEH010000185.1:2032-4751 GCA_041686215.1 Balneolaceae bacterium
CCCTCGCGGTAGTCTTTCCGGATGAGGTTGTTGGCAAATTCAAGCGCATTGATCGGCTCTGTTCGCTCCTGGGAAAATGAGGGGTTTCCATCATCCATACTGAACTCATCTTTCTCAACGATTGTGAGTTCTTCCGAATCAGAAATATTGGTAAACTCCATGTTCTCGCCATCCCACACCAGTTCTTTATTCAGCTCCTGAAGCCTTACAGCCAGCACGCCCATCACAACCATTTCGTTAAACGGCCCGGACTGATCAAATGACGACTTTGTCTTGGTCCTGTTTTCCGGACTCTCCTTACAGGCTCTCGCCCAGTCCAGTACGTGGGCGGATTCTCCTTCTGTTTCGCCGACCTGAACTCTTCGCTCTGTTTTAGGCACATTGGGTTCAATCCCGGAAAGCAACCATGGGTCGGAGCCATAGCAGCCGCACACAAGCGTATCTCTTGTGCCGTGAAACAGCACGCCGCCACCGCGGTGATTCATATTTCGTCCATCGGGCCAACCCTCCGGCTTCAGAGGTTCAATTCCGCCATCGGTCCAGTGTACGTCAACCTCCGGAAGTCGCCCGCCATACCGGCTTACCCGTTCGGGGTAGGTCAATCTGACTTTTTGTGCCGTGGGAGCAGAATCTTTCAAAAGCAGAGTAGAGCTACCCTGAACGCTGGTTGGATAACCAAGTTCAAGAGCTTTGTACGGTGCGTGCAGAATGTGGCATGCCATATCGCCCAAGGCACCGGTGCCAAAATCCCACCAGCCGCGGAAGTTCCATGGAGTATAAATTTCGTTATAGGGACGCATCTCGGCCGGCCCGACAAACAGATCCCAATCAAACGTATCCGGAACAGTCTGCTCCTGCTCAGGCGGATTCTGGCCCTGCAGCCAGATCGGCCGGTCTGTGAAAGCTTCAATTTTAGTTACATCCCCAATCACACCGCTTTGAACCCACTCCGTGATCAGGTTAATCCCTTCGCCGGATGCTCCCTGGTCGCCCATCTGCGTTGCCACCTGGTATTCATCTGCCAGCTTTGTCAACAGTCTTGACTCATAAACCGTGTGGGTCATCGGTTTTTCCACATACACGTGTTTTCCCATCGTCATTGCATGAGCTGCAATAATCGCGTGAGTATGATCTGCGGTAGCCACTACAACAGCGTCAATATCATCACCCATTTCATCAAACATCTTCCGCCAGTCCCAGAATTTTTCTGCATCCGGAAAATGCTCGAACGCTTCTTTGGAATAGCGCCAGTCCACATCACAAAGTGCTACGATATTTTCCGATTCTTCGATCTGCCGGATTACACTAAAACCGCGCCCTCCCACTCCAACACAGGCCACATTCAGTTTATCACTTGGCACCTTCTGGCCCATACCGCTCACTACAGAGCTTGGCACAATTGTAAATCCCGCGGCAGCGGCAGCAGCTTTTCCAAGAAAATCTTTTCGGGAGATCGCATTTTGAACACGTAGTTTCTTTGATTTACTCATGGCAGACATTCGTGATTTTAGAATTGCAGGTGCTTGTTCGGCTGTTCAGGATAATAAAACTTTATCACTCATACATGATTATTTCATTCGCCTTTGAGTTCACTCCGAAAATCATCCGTCCTGAAAATTAGTGACACAAGTTTAAATAATTTAGGTTTTTTCCTCCGTACTCACCCTGCATCCCTCTCTAACTAATAGAGAGGGGTTAAATGTCTAAATTATTTAAGCTGGTTTGTTTGTTGATTTACTTTTTGGACAGCCTCCGTGTGACCTACATTATGTATGTTTATTAAAAACATCTGTTCTTTATCTGACTTTTCGGAGTGGATTCACCTTTAGAACTTCAGGTATGCAGCGCTTCCGGTTACGACGCTATCCGGCCTGATGAAAAAAATCAATTCTCAAGAAGCTGGTCCATAATTTCTATCATCTCTTCTGCCCATAACTCGTAGCCATGCTCGTTGGGGTGTAGCTCATCCGGCATGATCTCTTCTGTAAGAATTCCCTCTTCCGTCAGAAAAATGTCATTGATGTTTGCGAAGGTAACATTCTCGCGGCTGTCGAACTCCCGGATCCGGGTATTGATCTCTTCATTAAGCTCCCGCAGCTCATCATCAGGTGATTCGCCGCGCGGAAATATAGCAAGCAGAAGCACATGTGTATCCGGCAGTTTCTGCTCCATCTCGTCCAGGATCGTTTCAATTCCTTCAGCGGTGCATTCCGGCGGATCCTGCCGGTGACCGGTATTATTCGTCCCGATCATCAAAACGGCCAGTTCAGGGCTGATGCCGTCAATCTCTCCGTGATTAAATCTCCAGAGCACATTCTCCGTGCGGTCGCCGCTGTAGCCGATATTATAAATGGAATAGTCTGAAAAGTACTCATCAGCCACTTCACTGCCAGTGGTTTCCCAGCCGTGAGTGATGGAATCGCCCAGGAGAAGAATATCTGCTGATTCACGACCTTCTTCCTCAAGCTTCTCTTCATGTCTCGGCATCCACCATTCAATAGCCCACTCTTCTTCGAACGGTGCGGGAGTAAGTGCCGCAGCATCTTCCGGGCAGGATTGAGCGTAGGCCAAAGACTGAAACAGGGTAAAAAGGAAAAGGAGTAAAAGTGATCTGATTTTCATAATACGAATGGGTTCAAAATTTGGATTGTTGAGCGTTAAACTTCCGGGAATGTCCAGGGCGCACGGTAGTCGGTTTTCAGATAATCGTTGGCAGATT
>JAWLEH010000057.1:0-21165 GCA_041686215.1 Balneolaceae bacterium
AGTCATGAGTCATGAGTCATGAGTCTTGAGTTTTGAGTTTTGAGTTTTTGTCACTCACGACTCAGGACTCAGGACTCAAGACTAACCTCAGGTAACCTCTGACCTCAACAATATTTTATTAAGCAAGCGGGGCGATAATCGTTTCAGGTAGATCGTAAGAATTTCTTTTCCCCCGATGTATACTTCCTGTTTACCGGCCGATACTTTGGGCAGCAATTTATCTGCAAACTGTTCCGGTGTCATCGCATTTTTATGTGCGGTTCCCATTTTTTTATGAGGGGATCCATCAGCCGTCAGGGCTTTTTGTGAGATCTCTGTTTTCACAAATCCGGGGCACACAATTGTAACGTCCACACCTTTATTCTGAACCTCCTGCCGCAAACAATCAAACCATCCCTGCAGTGCATGTTTGGATGCCGCATAGGCCGAACGGTATTTGGTCCCGATTTTTCCCATTACGCTGCTTGTGACAACAACATGCCCGTGGCCGCGGCGAATCATACCCGGAACCACCGCTTTGGTCAGTGCTATCGTTCCAAAAAAATTGATCTCCATCAGGTGACGGACCGACTCAAGGCTAGCGTCAAGTGCAAGTGCACGCTGACTTACACCCCCGTTGTTAAACAGAATATCCACGGAACCAAAAAATGATTCTGCCTCGCTGGCTTTTTCCTCAAAAGTATCTGATCGGGTGAGATCCAGTGGTAAAATCTTTACGCGCTCATCTCTATCCGAACAATTCTCCTTCACGCGCTCCAAAGCCTCCACTCTGCGGGCCGAAAGAATTAAGCGTGCTCCCTTTTTGTTTGTTGCATAGGCAAGTGCTTCTCCGATACCTGAGGACGCCCCGGTAATCCAAATAACTTTATCTTTATAATACATGGTTGATGTAGTATGTTTACAGTCGTAAAATCAGCCGTACAACTATCGGTGTAAAGACCTGTGAGCTTTTCACTATTTTCTGACAAATAATAACGTATCAACGCATCTTATGCACCCCAAACACACGATTCTTTTAGTTGAAGATGAAAAAGAACCGGCTGACATGCTTGCCAACTTCCTGGAAATGGAAGATTTTGATGTATTAGTTGCCTACGACGGAAAAGAGGCGGTTTCACATATCGAACACCGTGCGGATGTAATTGACCTTGCGATACTCGATATTATGGTGCCATACATTGACGGCAAGGAAATTTGCAAGCGAATTCGAAAACACCCCATTCTTTCGGGAATCCCCGTGATTTTCCTTACTGCGCGTGACCAGGAGAAAGATGAAATTGAGGGCCTCGAACTTGGCGCCGACGATTATATTCCCAAACCTGCCAGCCTGAAACTGGTGAAGGCTCATGTAGAATCTCTGCTTCGCCGGCAGCAACCACAAAACAGCAAATGGATTCAGTACGGTGATCTCTACCTCGATACCATGGGAAAAGATCTATATCACAAAGACAACCGGGTAGATTTAACCTCAACCGAATATGCACTTGCCGAACTCTTCTTTAAGAACCCGAAAATGGTTTACAGCCGGCAACAAATTCTGGAGCATATCGGGGATGATGATAAATTTGTGTTCGACCGAACTGTTGACGTACATGTAAAGAACCTGAGGCTGAAAATGGGGGATGCATCGGATGTTATTAAAACTTACCGCGGACTTGGTTACGGTCTTAACCGGGATCTGTTTAAAACATGAGTATTCGTGCAAAATTAGCCTGGACGTTTATTCTGCTGCTGATTTTCGGCATTACCGCAATCAGCAGCTACTCCATCCTGTTTATCCGCAACTATTTACTGGATCAGGGGGAGGAACAGATACGAAATGATACCGAGTGGCTTGCCGTCACTATTGAAAACCTGCAGAGCAACGAAAACTTCGAGACAAACCTGAACGAAGCTGCGCGAACATCTGGCTACAGGCTGGCTATCTATGATGAAAACGGAGAGATTTTTGCGTCTGTCCCTTACGAAGAGCAATCACTGGGTACAGAACAGCTGTCGGCAACCCGTCGATCGGATCTGCGCGAATCCGGAACCGTACAATTAATCAATCAGCAGGATGAAGAAATATTAACGGCATTTACAGCCATTGAAGGATCTATAAATCCTGCACGTTACATTCAGGTAAGTATCCGTAAAGACCAGATTTATGAACCTATAAAAACGATACGGTGGATTATCTACACAGGGATGTTTATTTCGATGGGCCTTGTGATCCTGGTGAGCGTTCTTTTTTCGCGGTCCATCTCAAAACCGATTATCCAGCTCGAATCGGCTGCAAAAGATATTGCAGGGGGCAATGTAGACCGAAACCTGCAACTCGATCGAAAAGATGAGTTTGGTGCACTGGCAACTTCTCTCAATCAGATGGCGGACCGGCTTCGCTCTGACAACGAGACACTGAAAAACATGTTCGACAAGCAGAGGCAGTTTTTTGCCGATATAACCCACGAAATTCGTAATCCGCTGCACACAATATCGGGATCGCTGGAAATGCTGCAGCTTGACAAAATTTCTGATGAGCAGAGGCAGCGCTATCTCGAAACAGCTGCGAGACAGGCCGAACGGATCAACCGGCTTTTTAAAGATCTAATGATGCTGCAGCGCTACGACTCCGACAGCTATTTTATCGAAAAAAAGCCGTTCGATATCCAGCTGACGCTCGAAGATATTGAGGAGATGTTTAGGGGGCAGGCTGCCGAAAAAGGGTTGTCCCTTTCAATCGATAAGCAATCAATTACCGTATTTGCGGATCCTAATAAAATTGAGCAGGTACTCGAAAACCTGGTCTCAAATGCCATTAAATACACGAATGAAGGCGGAATCCGGGTCAACCTGGAAGATCAGCCCGACACCTTAAAAATTGAGGTCAGCGATTCTGGTACCGGGATTTCGGAAGAACACCTTTCGCGCCTGTTCGACCGGTTCTACCGTACAGACAAAGCCCGATCGAGGGATAAAGGCGGTACCGGGCTGGGCCTTTCGGTCGTGAAAAGTATTCTCACCGCCCACGGTATCGAAATACATGTTGATAGTGAGCCCGGTGAAGGTACAACATTCTGGTTTTTCCTTGATAAACCGGAGATTATTTAATCAGGGTCATTTTGCGTATTTCTGTATAATTCCCGGCTCTGATTTTATAGAAGTATACTCCACTTGCCAGGGAACCCGCATCAAAACGGACTTCATGCCAACCCGGAGTCTGATCCTCATTTACCAAAATCGCCATCCGTTCGCCAATCATATTAAAAACCTCGAGCTGCACATTTGCAGGTTCTGGCAGTGCATATTCAATGCGTGTGGATGGATTAAACGGGTTAGGATAGTTTTGGTTTAACTCAAATACTACCGGCTGTTCATCGGGATTAAGTGAGGTATCCATATCACCGCTTATCACTCCAAAAACAGAAAAATCCGACACAGACTCCGCAAATACAAACTTCTCATCGGTATTAACTCCCGAGGAATATCCCGCACTTTCCGGGTTCTTCCACTCGCCCGAATCAGTATACCGCCATATGGATAACGATTCTTCGTCGAGGTTTCCTGTATCCGATGCTTCATAAAAGATATTCAGATAATCCAGGTTTCCTTGTTCAGTAAGCTCGCCAATGTCCAGATACAAGCCCAGGGGCTGGCCGTTTTCAGGTTCTTCAGGAGGTGTAGTTACCGCATTCACCGCTATATCGAATCCATCTAATGAAACCACCGCTCCATTGAAATCAAGCCTTTCCAAGGTATTATATTCGGCTCCCCCTGAAAACTCCAGATCGGTATCACTCCCGGATATTTCGGAATTAGTTAATTCATTTCCGGTTGCTCCTTCGGTCAAAGCAATTCCGGTACCTGTCGTTTGAGTTACAGAAATACTGTCTGCGGATGTGGAGTCTGTAGCAATTATCAGTCCGTTTGTACCACCTGAGACCTGCAGGTTTAGCAGATTGTTATATTTACTCTCTGTGGTTATTAAAACGGCCCCGTGGTTCTCCCCGGTACCGTTTCCTGTAAGGGTCAGTTTTTCAAACCCATTGCTGTGGCTTTCTGAAGCTACTGAAATCCCGTTGCGCTCATTCCCAATCATTTCACCGTCTATAAAACTGTTTTCCTCACTCTGTGATGAGATTTCAACGGCATTCCACCCATTCGATTCGATAAGCAGCTCCTCAAAACGATTTTCACTCGCATAACTCAGAAACATGCCGTTTTCTGCATTATCCCGGGCTAAAACATCGTCAAACTCGTTGCCGGTTACCGGGTCTGAAAAGCTTCCCGCAAGATGGATTCCCGTCCAGCTGTTTTCGCGTGCCTCTATATTGGTAAACCGGTTTCCGCTCACCTCTTCGATGTTAAACCCGTACCATTCGTTTGCAACGGCTTCAACCCGGGTAAATTCGTTACCGCTTCCTGCGACAAGATTTATACCATTTCTTGAATTATTTCGGGCTTCAATATCTTCGTAGCTGTTTGCATCATCAGATGTTACCTGCACACCCTGCTGATTTCCCGACAGCTCCATCTGCTGAAATTGATTTCCTTCACCCGACGCCACGAACAACCCTGCTATGCTGTTGTCAGATGCACTTACATTCTTCACCACATTATCAGATGAGCCTGTTTCACCAAAAGTACCGCCTATGTATACACCGCGTGTGTTTCCGGTTACCGTCACATCAGATACTGTATTATTGTTGGCATCATACAAGGTAAGTCCGTTGCTGGAATTGTGCACTGTAATCTGCTGATAGGTGCTTTGGGTAGTTTCCCCGGCAAAAAGCCCTGTAAACCATCCCTCCAGAGTTACATTTTCTACAATAATGTTTTCGCGCACTTCGCCTGTCGGGATTTCAATACCAAAATGCTGGCCGCTTGCTGTCTCCTCCAGGTTGATGGAGTAACCGTCCCCGTCAAAACGAATATCCGGTGCGATAATTTCAATACATGAACTGCTGCTTTCGAGATCTGCAGTAAGCCGGTAGTTCCCGGGTTGATCCAGCGTAGTACACTCAGCAACTTCTGTAAACTCACCCTCTTCCAATATCTGAACGCTTATGGTTTCCTGCTCATCACTGCTCGCAACCATCAGTTCCAACTCACCTGAATCCTCTGCTTCTGGCATCCAGGCCAGCGTTATATTCTGCTCTTCGGCAGAATCGAGCGTGATATCTTCGCTGGACAGCGTATTATCATTTTCGTCTGTCAGTGTGATGGTTTGAGTACCCTGCTCATCTCCCCGATTTTCGATAGCTGCCTCAACCTGAAGTTCTTCCCCCACATCTACCGGTGAGTTACTCGAAAGATTGTTTACGGCAAAATAGACCCCTTCAACCTGTACAGATTCAAGAAACGGATCGAACCGTACATACTCCGACACCTCGTCGCCGCTGCCAGATGCAACTGCCCCGGTTTCAGGGTCTTCAACATCACCCGAAGGCCCGTCGGAAGATCCCCACCAGTTTTGGCGGGCATCCGGGTATTCATCCGGCCCGGCAAAACCGCTATCCACATCATACAGTACACCAAACCCATTATTTTGAATGGTATTGCCGGTAAGAACAAGCCCCGCCGGATCAGCCGGTTCTTTCAAAATTTGAATGGCCGACTCAACCTGGTTCTCAAACCGGTTATTCTCAATTCGCACACCTTCAAAAATTTGCTGATTACTGAATCCTCCAACTACATCCATGAGCAGTCCGGTGTTGTTTCCGAGAACTTCATTTCTATTCAGAAGCGTGCCTTCATTTCCTGAAGAAGTGGTTTCCAGTCGGATACCAGCCTCGCTATTATCTTCTGCAAAATTTTCCATAAACCAAAGAGAATCAGCCTGTGCATTTTGGTCCAGGAAAAATCCATCGGCAGAGTTCTCAATCGAACTATTTTGCCTGACCAGCACACTGTCAGTCCGCGTCAGTTTTAATCCATTTGCACCATTCCCGTTAAATTGATTATCCAAAACAGTTGCGTTTACAAACTGCAACAAGTCAAGGCCTGATTCCCCGTTATTCGTAAAATCGTTGCCGGATACAGTAACATTTTTAAATTTAAGTGAGAGCAGAGTACCCCCAAAAAACGCCCCGGATTCATCATTATCACTGAACGTGCTGTTAGCCAGCTCCAGCTCCTCGGAATCTTCTGCAAAAAAACCATTTTGTGCATTGCCGGTGAACTCTGATTCATCCACAGATACCGCTATTGACTCCAACAAATAAATGCCGTTTTTACCGGAGCCTGTAACCTCGATGTTTTCAACAGAAACCGTATCGGATTCATAGACGTTTATGCCGTTATCTCCGCTTTGTGTAATAACAGATCCGGTAATCGATCCACCTGTCAAATTGGAAACAAGCACTCCCGCTTCACTGCTTCCCGATATATCAGCATTCTCTACTGAAATATTATCGCCACCATCTACCCGAATTCCGTTTTCAGGAGCATTATTTATCGTTGGTTCACTCAGCTGAAGGTCTGTCACATTTGCTATACTGATTCCATTTCCTACATCCAGCAGCTCTTCAGAGTTGTATTGAATGCTGTTTCCGGAAAGAGTTGTACCGCCTGACTGGTTTAGCATGATTCCGTGCCCCGCCGCGTTTGTAATCGTATTGTCCGAAAGAGACGTCTGCTCGTCAAAGGCCAGTTGAATCGGCGCAGCAACACCATCAAAGGAAAGCCCTGAGATTGTGGCATCATTTGAGCCGGCAATAATAACCTGACCTGGTGAAGCAGGAATTGAAGGGCTGGTTTCGTCATAGGAATAAAAAAGATCGCTGCCTTGCACCGTATTTCCGGAAAGGGTGTGATCAAACTGTACAAGCTCATTCCCCAACATTATCAAACCGGCTTGCATAGAATTGTTTGAAACTGTTATGGTTTCCACATGGTCGAGTAATGCATCCACGGCATTTCCTGTAAATGAGTTGGCATCCAGGGTGGATCCCGTGGCCTCGGTCATTACCCGGATCCCATGTTCCGCGCTGTTTATTATTGAATTATCAGAGATCACTGCATTTGCTGCATCATCTGCCAGAATTCCCACATCATTCCCGTCTGCTGTATTTTCGGAGACAGATGCATCCGTACTCTCAAGGAGTACAACTCCGCCTCCGTTGTTTTCATCAGTCTGATTGTTTTGAATGACAGACCCGGTTCCTGAATCCAGGATCCCACCAAGAGTGTTGCCTGTTACAGTATTCTCATCTGCTGTGGTGGTTATTGCAAGGCTTTGCAGCACTAAGCCATATTCGCCATTGTTACTCAGGGTATTATTTCTTATCAGTCCGTTCACTGATTCATTACCTGTTGTACCACCAAAAAGAATACCGCTATCCGTATTCCCTGAAAACGTGTTTTGAGTAATTTCTCCATCGGTAATGTCACGTGCCGTAAAACCATTCAGGTTACCTGTACCTTCGTTATTTGATGCAGTTACCGTTTCTACAAAAGCAAGAGTGATTCCCTCCTCCTCATTGTCATCTACAGTATTTCCTGACACAGTGAAATTTGTAACCGATTGCCCGCTTATTCCGGCCCTTCCGTTTTGTTGAGAGGTGTTATTGTTGACCTGAACTCCATCCGAGCGGGTCACAACGATTCCGGTCCATTCACTTCCGGTTATTGTGTTGTTTTGAATAACCGCGTTATCAGAACTCTCTTGAGTCTGAGAATCCCCGGTCATTACAATCGCTGAATTTGCGTTATTCTGAATGTCATTGTTCTCCACAACCGCCCCTACCGAACGGTTTGATACAATTCCCCGGTCCTCGTTGTCGTTAAACCGGTTACTGGATATTGTTACATTTTCACTGTGTGCTGAAACAATAGAACTTCGCCCAAGCAACACCCCTGCCACGCTGTTTCGGTCAATATCGTTATCATCCACAGTTACAGATACTGCTTCCTCCAGCATAATTCCGCGTCCGCTCTCTGCTACTGAATTCCCCAGAATGTCAGAGTTTGAAACATCAAAGAAACGGATTCCGGCGTAGTTGTTACCTGAGAGAGTGTTGTCTTCTACTTGTGCATCACTGGCATTTACAACTACTATGCCACCCCAGCCGTTATTGCCGCTCAGCGTATTGTTTGTAATGGTTGGGCTACCTGAATTCCATATGTTAATCACTCCCTGGTCTACCAGGACATCCGGACTGTTTTCGGCCATGATATTTGTAACCGTTATGTCGCTGCCAAAAGCTGCGTGAACCGGAACTGCAATACCATCGAAACTGAGGCCTGAAACTGTTGCGCCTGTTATTTTATTGAGAATGACCTGGCCTGCATCAGAAGGAATGGTCGGATCCGACTCATTCTCTGCATAAAAAACATCCTGACCCTGAACACTGTTATTGACAACTGTATAACTGTAATCCTCTGGATCGGTGGACTCCGTAACACGCAGTATCATGCCCACTTCCATCTCATTAGAATCAATTACGGAATTGTATTTCTCGTTTATGTACAGATCATGCCGTGAATGCCCAGAAAAAACGTTGTTTTGAATATCGCTGGCACCGGGCCCTGTTACATAAAATCCATACTCATCATTGTCGCTTATCGAGTTATTTTCGAGGGTTGCTTCCTCTGAGTTTTGCATTTCCAGACCATTTTTCCAGTTATTCTGAAGCGTATTACCGGATACTGTTGCGGAATCTGAACTACTGATTCGGATACCGGCATAGTCGGTACTGGGGTTGGCACTGCCATTCCCTGTAATTGTGTTGTCTTCAATCCACGCACTGAATGATTCTGAAGCGAGATGAATACCGTCATCATCATTATCGAGGATGTCTGACTGTAATACTGAAACCCCTGGAGAATCAAACACCGATATTCCTGCTCCCCGGTATCCCTGGATAACCAGGCTTTCAAGGCTTATATCCGCGGCTTCACTAATCGATATACCGGGCACTCCTCCAGGCTGACCATCACCATCAAGTATGGGGCGATCTTCATTGTCTTCAGCAACCAGCGAAATGGATTCAGTACTTATGGAGAGCGCTTCCTGGTACGTACCGGGAGCAACACAAACCACATCACCCGCTTCAGCCTGGTCAATACCGTTCTGGATGGATTCTCCCGCCTGAATGGTCTGGTCACAAGTTGATTGCGCAACTATATTTTGAAGGCCGGCAATAATAAAAATTGATATATACAGAAATAGAATTCGAACCTTGTTTCGATGAAATCGTCTCATGGTTTTGAGGTATCGTTATTGTATGATATTTGATTTTTTAGTGCTACATTTCGCAGAGCTCTTCTGCCCGCTTGTACTTCCGGGCCACTGCACATTTCAGGATATTATGGATGTAATACAGCATTCAGTTTCATAACTCAGAAACAGTATATGAGTCGTTCATAGAAGACCTTTTTCATATTGATAAAGCGAACTTCCTGACTCATAACACTCAAAAAAAATCGGTAAAACCAGTTTTCCTGGTTAAGGAGATAGTGAAAAAGAGCTGTTAGATGCTCTAATTCCTGGATTTATATCCACCCGGAAATTCATCTTTCTTATTTGAAATCGTCTTTCGGTGCACCAGCCCTGCAACAATTGCTGCTACCAAAGGCCCAAAAAGGTAGACCGGGAGATGAACATAGCTGCTGCCGCCTTGCAGATAATCAATCAATGTAAATGCGGTATTAAATGCGGGGTGCAAACCAAGCCCTGAGATTGGTTCTACCACAATCAGGCAACCGGCAAAACCGGCCCCGATAACAAGACCAAATAAACCATTGCGTTTTTCATTTTTCGGATAAATCATCACAAGAAAAAGAAGGACAAATAGTGCACTAAAAGCTAACTCAAGAAATATAAACTCTACAACCCCTGTTGAAGATGAAGGTCCAGGAATAACAGGGATTCCCGTAATATAGAACGTCAGCCAGCCCCCCGCGCCTGCGCCTATAAACTGCCCCAAAAGCCGGTTGATCAGGATGCCGGTTCCGTCACGTCCCGAGGTCCAGGCTCCAATCGATACTGCAGGGTTCAAATGTGCATCCCACGCCGGGTAACAAATATAGAGCAACAGGATATATATCAGCCCGGCTACAACAGGATCTGCTGATAACCCTATGGCCAGAACCAGAAACAAAGTTCCTATTCCCTCAGCTATTATTTTGAACATGACAGACGTTAATAATAAAGATCAAAAATAAACGTACAGCTACTACACATATGCTCTGGGGCAAACTGTACTAAATGCATTATCGGCAAAATTCACTATTGATTCAGTGTTAATTCTGCATAAATGTAAAATGTTTAATCACTTACAGTTCTACAGGCCCTTATTTAGACTGATTCTGATGAAAGACTCTTCACTCCATTTTCACATAAAAAGGGTTATTTTGGGACTGCGTGAAAACCCCCTTGCAACTTTAGATTTATAGTGTATGCGAATTGGTATTGTATTAATGAATCTCGGAGGTCCCACCCGGGAAGATAATGTTCGTATCTTCCTCAAAAATCTTTTTCAGGATGAAGATATCATTAAACTTGGCGGTGGTGTTGTTCAAAAAACCTTTGCCAATGTAATATCTAAATTCAGAGCGCCTTCCGTAGCAGAAGATTACAAAGAAATTAATGGATGCCCAAAAGGGTGTACCGGTAACAAGCATTGTACAAACCGGCAGAATAAAGTTGTATCCACTTGCTGTTCACCAATTAACGGGCTGACCGAAGCACAGCGGCGCGGTCTGGAAAAATACTGTAAGAAAATTTTACCAGATGTTGAAGTAAAAGTATACACCTGTATGCGATACTGGCTCCCTTTTGCCGATACTATTATGGATGATATGGTGGAGGACGAGATTACCCATACCGTGCTGATGCCGCTCTATCCGCAGTTTTCCTGGACAACCACCGGAAGCAGTTTTCGTGACTGGGAAAATGTAGAAAAAGAGAAATTTGGTGAAGACGGGGCTCCCTGGAAAGAGTTTCATGTGAAGAATTACCACCGTAACGAGAGTTATCTGCAGGCCATCAATGACCGGATTGATGAAGCCCTGGCGGAGCTCGATGAAGAAACACGTCAGCAAACCCATATTATTTTCAGCGCACACGGCACCCCGCTTCTTGAGGTGCGCAGCGGTGATCCTTATACTGTGGAAGTGAAGGAAACAATGGAAGCTGTTATGGAACGCAGGGAGGAGAAACACTCCTACTGGCTCGGATTTCAATCGAAGGTGGGCCCGCAGAAATGGACACAACCCAATACCGAAGATTTGGTTCGGCGGCATCTGGAATATGGCATCAAGAACTTTTTGATGATACCCATTGCCTTTGTGACCGATCATATCGAAACGCTGTATGAGCTTGGTGTTGAACTGGTTGAAGATCTTGAAGAAGAAGGTTTTGAGTTTGAGAGTATGAAGGTGATGAAAGGGATAAATGATCATCCTCACTATATTAAAGCACTTGCCGAAGAAACATTGCGTGTACTTAAACACGAAGTTTCGGCGGACCAGGTACAGTGGGATGGTGAAGAAACAAAATCAAAAAAAGAAGTAACAGCATAACGGGATGGTCCATCCAACACTAAATGATTATACGCTGATAGGCATCAACCACTGGGAAGCCCCTGTGGAGGTACGTGAGAAGTTCAGCCTTAATGATGAGCGGAAGCGTCTTTTTCTGGATGGCGCCCGGCGAGAGGGAATCAACAGCATTTTTGTAGTCTCTACCTGCAATCGCACGGAGATTTTTGCCTATGGAGCGTCCACAAGAGAGCTCATCCGGCTGCTTACCAACTATTCTGACGGTAACCTGGATGAATTCCATAAGTATGGTTTTGAACTGGAGGGGTTCAGGGCAGCTGAACATATATTTAAGGTTGCAACCGGACTGGATTCACAAATTCTCGGTGACCTGCAAATTGTAAAGCAGGTCAAAGAGGGATATGAACTATCAGGAGCCGAAGGGCTTGTATCCGGTGAGATGCACCGTCTTATGCAGCATGTATTCCGTGCACACAAACGATCCAGGAATGAAACCTCTCTTGGCCACGGTGCTGCAACTGTAGCATATGCAGCCGTTAAATTTGCCGCTCAAACCTTTGACTCTCTTGCCAATAAAAATATTCTGCTGGTAGGAACCGGTAAAATTGGTAAAGTAACCTGCAAAAACCTCATCAACCTTGGTGCAAGTAAACTCACGCTGATTAATCGTACCCGAAACCGGGCCGAGTTTGTGGCCGACCGATTTAACCTGGAAGTGGCCGACATGAAGCGCCTTCCGGAACAGATAGCTGAAGCCGATCTTGTAATTGTAGCCACCGGTTCCACTGAGCCTGTCATTCGGCCTGAACATATGCAGCCGTCTATGGAGAATCCCAAATTTAAGGTGATGCTGGATCTTTCTGTACCCCGGAATATCGATCCGAACGTAGCCAGGCTCGATTTTGTGGATGTAGCTAATATGGATATGCTGGGGGATGTAACTGACGAAGCTTATCGAAAGCGGGAAGAAGAAGTACCCCTTGTGAAGAAAATCATTGACCAGGAACTATCCGATTACAAACTATGGATGAACGAACAGCGTGTGGTTCCCACTATAAAGGCACTTACCCGTAAGTTTGACTCGATTCGTGAAGACGAGTATAATTTCTTCAAAAATAAGATTAGTGCAGATGACCAGGAAAAAATCGACAATCTTACCAGGCGCATTGTCAATAAAATTGCTGCCTACAGCATAGAGCATCTTCGTGATCATCATGAAAGTGAAGATGTTGCCCGCATGGTTGCCGATATGTTTAAGCTGGAATCCGAAGCGCAGGAATGAGTTCTCAACCGATTCGTATTGGTACACGAGACAGTGAACTGGCTACCTGGCAGGCCAAAACAGTGGCTAAACAGCTGCAGGGCCATGGCCACGATACGGAATTGGTTTTTGTGAAGTCGGAAGGCGACCTCGACCTTACAACGCCGCTGACCGAGATGGGCGGCAAAGGTGTTTTTACTAAAGCGCTCGATGATGCCCTGCTTGATAACAGAATTGATCTTGCGGTTCACTCTTTTAAAGATTTACCCACAGATAATCCACTCCCCCTGTCTGTTTCTGCCGTTCTTGAACGGGAGGATCCCCGTGATTCACTGGTAGCACCCGGCGGTATTGATTTCTTAGATGATGAAAATCTTCGTGCAATTATCGCCACCAGCAGTAACCGGCGACGTGCACAATGGCTGCATCGCTATCCCAACCATGAGATTACAAATATCCGGGGGAATGTTAATACCCGACTACGAAAAGTGAGTGAAAACGGTTGGCACGGTGCGATCTTTGCAGCAGCCGGCCTGAAACGAATTAACCTCGATCACCATATATCTTCATACCTCGACTGGATGATCCCCGCCCCGGCCCAGGGTGCGATGGCAGTAATGGTTCGGGAAAATGATGGCAAGATGACTGACATTACATCTGTCATGGATCATGAAGAAACTGAACTCTGCACCCGTATTGAACGTGAGCTGTTAAACGAGATGGAAGCCGGATGCAGTGCACCCGTGGGTGCTTATGCCTGGATCCAAGAAAACACACTGCATTTTAAAGCTGTTGCGTTAAAAACGGACGGTTCCCTACAGTACGATGTTCAAACCTCGGCTCCGGCAGATGAAGCAGCAGGACTGGGACGCAAGGCCGCTCAAAAGCTGCTTGCCCAGGGGGCTGACAAGCTTGTTGAAGAGATGAAGAAATAGATGCAGGAATTGAAATGGAAACTCGGAAATTAGATTAGAAAAACTCCCCCTTAGAAAAGGGGGGACTGAGGGGGATGTCCAACGGAATATTGAAAAGTCTTTTACCCCCAATTCAAGATTGATTTTCAGAACAAACCCAAGACACACCAAAACCTCCAGTACTTGACCTACACAAACCATAAAATATTGGTCACCCGTGAGCTCACAGACGAACATCGTTCCCTGGCTGAGGGCCTGGGAATGAACATTTTGGAAGAGCCTGCCCTGACAATTGAATTCAGAAGCAACTGGCTCTCAGTACAGCAGGCTGTGAATGCGTTGGACTCAGTGGCATTCGCCTTTACGAGCCAAAACGGTGTGAAAGCATTGGAACAATTCAGAAAAGCCGGTGTTCAGTTTCCCGAAAAAACGCCCGTGTATGCAGTTGGAGGAAAAACAGCAGAGGCACTACAGGAAATTGGCTTTGAAGATGTTATTGTTCCTGAAAAACAGGACGGGGTAGGTCTGGCTCATCAGATGATTGATGACTTCCTGAAAACACCCGAACTAAAAGAGAAAACCGTGCTACATTTTTGCGGTGACAAACGTCGTGATGAGCTTCGTCATTACCTTACAGAGTCTGATATAGATATCAGAGATATTGTTGTCTACCAAACAAAACTGAACCAAATGAACCTGCCAGGTTCGCAGGTAGACGCGATCCTTTTTTACAGCCCCAGTTCCGTGCAGGCCTTTCGCCAGAGCGGTGGTTTCCGGAAGGAAGATTTGCCGGAGCTTTTTGCCATTGGCCACACAACAGCCGAAGAACTGAGTATTGAAAGTGGTAAACACGTTCACATCAGCCCCGAACCCGATACGGAGATATTTTTGAGATTTGTGGCCAGGATGCTTAACGATAATTCGGGGGAAGGGGGACACTCACCAATTAATTTATAACCAGATAAAACCCCACATGCCCCACAACTTCCCAAAACTCAAAAACGATCTCTTCCTCCGAGCTCTGAACGGTGAAAAGGTCGAGCGCCCGCCGGTATGGATGATGCGTCAGGCGGGGCGCTATCTGCCACAGTACATGGTGCTACGAAAAAAGTATACCTTCTTTGAACGGGTGGAAACGCCGGAACTGGCGTGTGAAATCACGCTGCAGCCGATTGATGAACTGGAGCCGGATGCCGCCATCATTTTCTCCGATATTCTCACCATTCCCCAGGCGCTTGGCATTGATGTGGATCTTGTGAAAGGAAAAGGACCCGTTTTGGAAAACAACATCAAGACTGTGGATGACGCGTTTTCTATCCTGGCTGAGGATGTGCCACAAAAACTGGATCACGTGATGAAGGCGATTACGCTGACCCGCCACGAGCTGAACGGCCGCGTGCCGCTGATCGGGTTCGGTGGTGCACCGTGGACACTCTTCTGTTACATGGTTCAGGGCGAAGGCTCCAAAACCTTCGACAAAGCCAAGGCCTTTCTGTACCAGCACCCCGATGCGGCACGGCACGTAATGAAAGAGCTGACCAAAGCCACCATCGACTACCTGCAGGCGCAGGTCAAGGCCGGGGCGCAGGCAATCCAGCTGTTTGACTCCTGGAGCGGCCTGCTCAGTCCGGATGACTTTAATGAGTGGGCGATGCCATACCTGATGGAGATCACGAAATCTATTAAAGATGTACCGGTGATCTTGTTTGCAAAAGGATCCTGGTATGCGCTTGAGCGGTTGAGCTACAAAAGCGGAGCCGCAGCCCTGGGCCTCGACTGGACCATCAGTCCGGAGTTTGCCCGCGAAAAAACGCGTAATGACATCGTATTGCAGGGTAATTTTGATCCCGTGCGTCTGCTCGCTCCTATCCCTGAGATCCGACATCACACCAAGCGTATGATCGATCGGTTTGGTACTCATAAATATATCGCCAATCTTGGTCACGGTATTCTGCCGCATATTCCTGTAGATCATGCCCGGGCGTTTGTGGATACGGTGAAAGAGTATGGGAGTGAGAAGTGAGAAGACAAAAGTGAAAAGTGAAATTCTCCCCTTGAGGGGAGTGTCCTCGCGAGCTGTTCGCGAGGGCGAGGGGTGTGATTGCGGGGGCTAGAAATCGGGACTAAACTCATGAATTCCATCAACGCACCGTATACACACCCCTCGCTTATGAAAACCAGCTAAGCTGTTTTCATTTCGCCTTTTCCCCTCTTCCCATAGGAATCCCTTTGGGGCAAGAGGAGATTTATGAACCAAACCAACAGATTCTACCCATGTCACAAATCAAACAAAACTTTTCGAACTACATCGATAACCTGCAGGATGAAATATGTGCCGCAATGGAAGAGACTGACGGCAGCGGTAAATTTAAAGAGGACAACTGGGAGCGTGATGGCGGCGGGGGTGGCCGGACCCGGGTGATCGAAAAAGGGGATCTGTTTGAGAAAGGCGGGGTGAATGTGTCAAACGTTTGGGGAGAGCTGCCGGATCCCATTAAAAAACATTTTGATGTAGAAAGCGGCTGGTTCTGGGCCGGGGGACTTTCTCTGGTTCTGCATCCCGAAAACCCAATGGTGTCTACGGTTCACGCCAACATCCGATACTTTGAACTCTACGAGGATGAAACCATGGACAATGCTGTTGACGGTTGGTTCGGCGGAGGTATTGACTTAACGCCCTATTATCTGTTTGAGGAAGATGCTGTCCATTTTCATCAAACCTTAAAAAAAGCCTGCGATCGTCATCACACCGATTTTTACCCGGAATTCAAGAAAGAGTGCGATGAGTATTTCTATAACTCTCACCGGGGTGAGGGCCGCGGTGTTGGCGGACTTTTCTTTGATTATTGCAGGGCAACTGATGAAATGTCGCTGGAAGACTGGTACGCATTCACGACCGATGTGGGCAGCTCTTTTATTGAAGCGTATCAGCCAATTGCCGAAAAACGAAAGGTTGAACCTTATAACCCCGCGCAACGCTACTGGCAGGAGATACGCCGCGGCCGGTATGTGGAGTTTAACCTCGTACACGACCGGGGAACTCTGTTTGGATTAAAAACCAAAGGCCGCATCGAATCGATCCTGATGAGCCTGCCGCCGGAAGTGAGGTGGGATTACGATCATCACCCTGAACCGGGTACAAAAGAGGCGGAACTTGTAGATGTACTAAAGAAGCCGAGAGAGTGGGTTTAGCTGTAATTAAATGAGATACAGAACCTGATAAAATACTGCGTACTTTTTAAATAAGTATTTCTAAACAGTTTCTCATCAAGCTTTATTAGCATACTTTGCCGGTAAATTCCAGTAGATCCTTTCTAAGTTTGCCTGGTCCTACCTTTTCTTTTTGGTTATCAAGCATTTCGTTGCAAATCCCAGGCCCAAACCGTACACAACATGAACCACGCAGGTTGCCAGGATATAGCTTGTTGCGGAACACAGATAGAGCGGATTTTCAGCATGTAAAAAGCCGGGCGTCACCATAGCCAAAAATGCCCAACTAATGATCGGACCATACACCAGCATCATGAAAAGCCAGAATATCCAGCTAATTGCATCGCTCTTTTTAGAGAAACATCTTCATCAAAAGCATAAATAAACACCAACGCCTAAAGCAAACCATAACTGAAATGAAGCAGCCTGGTAAAAGTCTCATTTTAAACTCCAAGGTTGTAAAGAAAAGCAGCCGCAGAATGAATGGTTGCAGGCATTGTCCCAAGAATACTTACGATCCCATTCATAACCACATCCATTGAAAGAGTAGCAAGAATTTCAAAAATTTTGTAGAGATCCATTTCATACTTTTAATACTGAAAATTACAGATAGCAACTGCTTGCGCCTTTTTTGGAGTCCGGTTTAAACCATATCTCAAAACTGGTTTGATCCAAATCCTGAGGTTTTAGGCAGATCATCGATGATATAGCAGAGCGGGTTGGATATCAGTACGACCTGAAAAAGGTATTTGACTTGGTCAGGTATCTGATTCAATCTCCTCTGGTTCCAAAAAAGCCCGCCGTAAATTACTGACACCGGTAGCGGTGATTCTACAAAAGCGATCTGCTCATCACTGATTGGACAAGTTTTTCAGCTGGTCAATTAGCCGATCCTGGCGGCAATAAATCATAACGAATCGGGCAGCAGGCTTGCAAAAACTTTTACACATTCGCCACCTCAGTCTGTTTGCTCCACGCGACATTGATATGTCGCCTTAGGTTTAAATTGTAAAGCCTACGATCAAGGATGGAATTATTGAGGGTAACCTGACACGGGCAGGTTAGTTTTAGGAGAAGAGTGAGAATGTAATTTCTATAAAAAATCCCCTCCATTTTGAGGAGGGGATTGAATATTACCTTCGTTTATTACTGAACTCAGGTATTTACATAAAGAATTTAGAATTTACCCTTGCTGGGTTCCGTAAAATCGTTCTCGTACGATTTTCCCGTCTTTCCACTGCTGGGTTGCTACCTGCTCAATTTTCATTGGGCTATCGGCACCTTTAAATGTTATATCCATCCAGCTTTCAACGGCGGTGGTTTCTTCTTCTTCATTTGATGTGATCTTCTCAACTCCTGCGCCATTGAACGATTCAACGCTTGCAAAGAATTCGTTTTCACGGTCACGGTTGGCATCTTTGCCTTCTACTTCTGTACCATCTTCCAGAACCATTACCACATCATCCGCATAATACTTTTCGAACGCATCCAGTGCAGTTCCATTTTGAACATGGTTGTATACGTCTGTGATCTTTTCTTTAACACTCATCGTCTTACTTTTTTATTTATTGTTTAATATGAAACTATTTCATTTGGAATAACTATTCAGAGTTCAATTTCGTTTACGGAAACCGAAAAAAATTCAATCGTTTCCGCAGTTTTATAAATCGATTTACTGAAGATTGGTGAGAGGTGATCGCTGACCTCAATATTTTTATTTCAGATATCCCGTCAATCTGTTATACTCAATCAATTCACACTCATCCATTTCGGCGACCATCTTTCGAAGCGGTTCATTCGGTTGAAAGGATTCATTTGTATGCTTAAAAACTTTTTTGTTCTATTTATATCTTTCTGGATTGTCACCCTCTTTTTGCCATGGTGGTCACTGGTGATCCCCGCAGTTTTTCTGGGGGCCGTTTTTTTTCAGAGTTCCCTCAGGGCATTTACCCTCGGTTTCTTATCCCTTGCTGCCGCCTGGCTGTTCCAGGTTATGTATGTCGACATTTTAAATGATTCGATCCTGTCTTCCAGAATAGCCGATATGACCGGATTGGGACAAAGCTGGATGATCATTGGGACAACCGTTCTGCTTGGAGGACTGCTTGGGGGAACGGGAACCTTGTTCGGTTCACAAATCCGGGCAGTACTGCGTCCCCGTTCTGCGCCCTGATAGAAAGCATTTCAAAAACCCTATTTTTTCTATTTTCGAGATATAACCCACACGCGTTTCAGTTTAGAAATATATGAGCGAGTATCCCAAGGTTGACGATCCAAACCCACCATCAAAACAAAAGAGAACACTATTCACAAGATTTCTCGATTTTGTAGAGTGGCTTGGGAATCTTCTTCCTCACCCGGTAACGCTGTTTGCGCTGTTTGCGATCGGTGTTGTTTTGATAAGCGGCCTGGCCGAATGGCTGGAATGGAGTGCACCGGACCCCCGCCCCGAGGGTTCTTCCGGACGGGCACCCGATGGTGTGATACGTCCGGTTAGCCTGCTAAATGCCGAAGGGCTTCGTATGATTATTGAGAACATGGTATCTAACTTCACCAACTTTGCTCCGCTCGGCGTAGTTTTAGTGGCCCTTCTTGGTGTTGGGGTTGCGGAGCATTCCGGGCTCATCAGCGCAGTGATACGCGGAATTGTTCTCAAAGCGGCGTCATTCACACCCGAGGGCGAAATCGGTACCGGAATCAAGGCTATACCAATGCGTATCTACCGGTTTATTGTGACACCCAAAAACCTGGTAACTATTGCTATTTGCTTTTCGGCGGTTATATCCAACACGGCTTCGGAGATGGGCTATGTGGTGTTGGTTCCCCTGGCAGCGGTCATTTTTCACTCGATGGGCCGTCATCCCCTGGCCGGACTTGCCTGTGCATTTGCCTGCGTATCGGGCGGGTACAGTGCAAACCTGTTACTCGGCACAATCGACCCGCTGCTCGCGGGACTCACCCAGGAGGCCGCGCAGCTTATCGACCCGGAGTATACCGTGGTAGCAACCGCAAACTACTATTTTATGTTTGCCAGCACGTTTATGATCACTGCTTTAGGTGCGTTTGTGACTCTGCGAATTGTTGAACCCAAGCTGGGCGCCTACGACGAAAGCATGGCCATGGAAGATGTGTCTGATGAAGCCTCCATGGAGCCGTTAAAACCAAATGAGATTCGTTCACTTAAATGGACAGGTGTTTCTGTTTTGGTGATGTTTGGCATACTTGCCCTCACCATTGTGCCGGAAAACGGAATTCTCAGAAATCCCGAAACAGGCGACTGGAAAGACTCCCCGTTTCTGAATGGAGTGGTTGCTCTTATCTTCATCTGTTTTTTGATTCCGGGGTTTGTTTACGGACGACTGGTTGGCACGATGAAAGATGATCGCGATGTAATTGAAGGGATGTCCCAGGCTATGTCTACCCTGGGCCTTTACATCGTTATTGTTTTCTTTGCAGCACAGTTTGTAGCCTATTTCGGATGGAGCAACCTCGGACAAATTTTTGCTGTGAAAGGTGCTCAGTTTCTACAGGATATGGGTGCCACAGGTCCCATCATATTCATCGGCTTCATCTTTGTCTCAGGTTCGGTGAACTTAATGCTGGGTTCAGCATCCGCACAATGGGCTGTTACCGCCCCCATTTTTGTTCCCATGCTCATGCTAATCGGCTATACACCGGAGGTGATCCAGGCTGCCTACCGCATTGGCGACTCGGTCACAAACATCATCACTCCGATGATGAGTTACTTTGGATTGATCCTGGCGTTTGCCAACAAATACGATAAAAACCTTGGAATCGGAACCATTATTGCGATGATGCTCCCCTACAGCATCTTCTTTCTCATTGGCTGGATCATCCTGTTCTACCTGCTTATTTTTGGAATTGGTATGCCGGTAGGTCCCGGTGAAGAAATTTATTACATGATGGGTGAGTAAAATGATTGAGCTGCATCGACTAAAATCAGATGCCGAATCGGACAATATTGAGCAGGCTTTTAGGGAATTATCCCTGGCCTATAAAACAGAGACCTATTCCGATTCCGGTGACACAACCGATCAGCTACCCCAAATCAAAGATGGCGATAATTGGGTTAGTGGACCCGGAGAGATCGAGAAATGGCTGAACGAACTGCGATCCGAGCTTGAGTGGCAGCGTTCTCTTAGTGGTGACGGATGCTACATCGATCCTGAATTCGGGGATGTCTGCTGATATCCCTGCCAACGCAGAGGAACTTACATTCCAGCCGCCTTAGGGTGTCATTTCCGGTCCCTACTGTTTGAATTTTGAATTTGAGAT
>JAWLEH010000058.1:0-21161 GCA_041686215.1 Balneolaceae bacterium
CCAAACCGTAATCTCCTCTACTTCAAACGATAATATTTGACTTGATCTCAGTAGATTTATAACAGACAGGGAGTAAATTCCACCTAAATTTTGATGTACAATCGAACTCAGTTTAGGAGGAAATCAGCTGTTGAATCTGCCGGACCACACGATAGGCACTTTCAACGGCTCCATCCATATAGCCCGGAAACTCTGTTGCTGTTTCAGACCCTGAAATGATCAGTCGTTGGTCAGGGAACGGTTGCCGGAATATTGAATGGCCGTTGTTTTGATGGGGAACGACGGGTTGTTTATAGGAACGAAAGGTAAAGGGCTCATTTCCCCAGACACATTCCCGGTACGACTGGTAGCTGTCGGCTATATTTCCATAAAACCGGCGTAGCTGTTCGAGTACAAGCTGCTTCCGCCGTTCCAGCGATACGGCGTGATAGGCATTGTTCATGAATCCTTTCAGAGCGTATCGGTCATTTCCGGAGTGGTCGTACATTTCATGGACGGGCCCCACATTGCTGAAGATCGTCCCGCTCGAACCGGTAGTGCGCCAGAATTGCTCGTCAATCGTAAGTGCTATTTAAATGAATTACGCCATCCAGGTGTGAATTTGTGAAACGATTTTCCCCAATTCACCCTCCAGTGGAGGAGAAAAATCAACCGTGGCCAGTCATCCGCCGGTCAACTGCTTTCCCGCTCTGTCTTCCTCGATTTGGCGATCGACCGGCTCAGAATAATGACGGGAATCAGCCCAACAAGTACAATGGCAAGGGCGGCCCCGGATGATTCGGCCAGGCGCTCATCAGATGCCAGCCGGTAGACCTGGACGGCAAGGGTATCAAAGTTAAAGGGACGCACAATGAGTGTTGCAGGCAACTCTTTGATCACATCCACCACCACCAGCATGATGGCTGCAAACAGGCTGCCTGACATCATCGGCATATGAACTTTCCGTAATGTTTTCCCAAAACTGTATCCCATTCCCTGAGCCGCCTCATCCATGTTGGAGGTGATGTTGCCAAGGCTTGCTTCCACGGTGTTGAATGCAACCGCAAGAAACCGGACCACATACGCAAAAATCAACGCAAAAATGGTTCCGCTTAACAGTAGGCCGGTTGAGAACCCAAGCGTTTCCCGGGCCCAGCTGTCCACAACGTTATCCGTCCATCCAAAGGGGATAAGTATGCCAACAGCAATCACAGAACCGGGGATGGCGTATCCCATCGAGCCGATTTTTGTTGCAGAGCGTGTGAGAAGATTTGGACGCAACCGTGTACCGTATGCCATAATCAGCGCAACCAGCAGTGCTGTGAACCCCGCAATAACGGCAACGAGTACAGTATTTATGCTGAACTGTACAAACCGGGCGTCAATGGCCTGATCAATATTGGAGATCATCATCTCCGTAAGAATTACGAGGGGAATCAAAAAACCAAAAAGCACCGGGATGGAACAGAACATGGTACTGACCCAGGCTTTCCAGCCTTTTAGTTTGTAGAGTGTGAGCTGTTTGTAGCGCCCGGTACCGGATTGCCGGGTATCCATTTTGTTGCGCGACCAGCGTTCGAGCAGAATCAGAATCAGGATAAAAAGCATCAGAAACGCCGAAAGCTGTGCGGCGGCCACTCGTTCTCCCAGGCCAAACCATGTTCGGTAAATACCCGTGGTAAAAGTTTGAACACCAAAGTAATCCACTGTTCCAAAATCGTTCAGGGTTTCCATCAGAGCAAGGGCCATGCCTGCTGCTATTGAAGGGCGCGCCAGCGGAAGCGCAATTTTAAAAAAACTCTCAGTTGATGAAGCCCCGAGGCTTCGCCCGGCCTCCAGCAGGGAAACCGACTGCTCAAGGAATGCCGCCCGTGTGAGGAGGTAAACGTATGGAAAAAAGACAAGCGACATGAGTACTATGGCCCCCCAGAGTGACCGGATGTTCGGGAACCAATAGTCTCCGTAGCCCCAGCCGGTAAGTGATCGAAGCCAGCCCTGAAGCGGTCCCGCAAAGGAAAGAAAATCGGTGTATGTGTAGGCCAGCAGGTAGGCGGGGACGGCCATCGGGAGAATCAGCATCCATTGAAAATGTTTGCTGCCGGGAAAGGAGCACATGGTAACAAGCCAGGCGGTACCTACACCGATTATAAAAACACCTGTTCCCACTCCAAACATCAGCCAGAGTGAATTTTTGATATAATCGGGTAGTACGGTGCTTGCGAGGTGACTCCATACATCACCGCTTGAAACAAAAATATTGGATATCACGGTGAAGATGGGAATGGCCACCAGCAGGGCGATCCCCAGGGTTACGATATTCCAGGCGGCTGATCCCGAAAATGATCCGCGTCCTGCCGACCAGATCCGTGAGTTTTTTGTGACCTCGAGCAGGTTTTTAATCATTCCCGGTGACAAGATCTTTTTTGTTGAAACCAAATTCTTTTTTCAGGGCCAGGGTAGCCGCATGATACCCGCACATGCCGTGTACACCGCCCCCGGGTGGCGTGGAGGATGAGCAAAGATACACACCTTTAGCCGGCGTGGCGTACGGGTGGATTAAGTGAACCGGACGCGTAAAGAGCTGCCAGATATCCTGCCGCCCCCCGTTGATGTCGCCTCCAAAATAGTTGGCGTTATAGTCGTGAAACTGGGACGTATTCATCGTGTGCCGCTCCTCAATCACATCCCGGAAACCCGGGGCGAAACGCTCAATTTGATTCTCTATTTCAGTCGTCATGTCACGCGTTGACCCATTTGGCACGTGGCAGTACGCCCATAACGTGTGGCGGTTGTCCGGGGTTCGGGTGCTATCAAACAGGCTTTGCTGGGCAACCAGCACGTACGGCTTTTCGGCATGACCGCCATCATCCATTTCCTTTTCACCGGCTGCAATTTCGTTAAAGGTTCCGCCAAGGTGAACTGTCCCGGCTTTCTGGCAGCGGGGATCACTCCAGGGTACGGGCTCATTTAAAATATAATCCACTTTGAACACACCTGAACCGTATTGGAAATTTTCAAGCCGTTTGCGGTACGATGACGGAAGCAGGTCACCAGAGATTTGGATGAGCTGACGCGGGGTAACATCAAACAATACACAACGGTGGGAGGGAAGCTGGTCTGTCGATTTCACCTCCGTACCGGTCTCAATCTCACCGCCGAGAGATTTGAAATAGCCTGCCATTGCATCAGCAATAGATTGCGAACCGCCTTTTGGCAATGGCCATCCCACGGCGTGACCCGCTGCACCGAGAACCAAGCCGATAGCTGATGTAGCGATAGAATCGAGCGGTAAAATACTGTGTGCGGCCAGTCCGGCAAAGAGGGCTTTGGCACGTTCGTGTTTAAATCGTTTTTGAAAATAACTTGCGGGTTGAAGCGCCTTCAGGCCAAACAATGCCAGGTTGATGGGGTGCTTAGGAAAACGCAACGGCCCCAGGAAATCCGGGGTGAGGGTGCTCCAGTGCCGGATGATCGGCTCCATTGCTGAGCGATAAGCTGCGCCATCCGTTCCAAGTTCTTCCATGGTTTGCTCAAGGCTGTGATGCATCACAACGGCCGGGCCGTCGTCCATTGGGTGGGCAACAGGAAGTTCAGGCGTAATCCATTCCAACCCATATTCATCGAGCGGCAGGTGTTTCAGATACGGGGAGGACATAGCCAGCGGATGAATGGCCGAACAAACATCGTGGTGAAACCCGGGCTGCATTAGTTCTTTCGTGCGCATCCCGCCACCAACCGTATCGGAGGCTTCGAAAACCTTAACACTCAATCCCTGACGGGCCAGCCGAATCGCCGCGGATAGCCCGTTCGGGCCGGATCCTATTACAATAGCATCGTATTTGGTTATATTGGTCAAACCAGTCTGTTTGATTCAGGATTCTTGCGTTTGAAAGGTACGGAAACCCCTGTCAAACCTGAAATGGAATGAGTGTTGGAGTCATGAGACACAGCAGCGGTTTGAGGATTTGCAGGTGCATGAATATACAATTCATCTGAGGTGCGTTTTTCGAAAGTGATCAACATCTAATAAACCCCAAAACCCAATACTCACGACCCAAGTCTCAAGACTAATCTCTCCTAACTCTACCGCTAATTCCCTATTTTTTACCTTATGAAGAATCAGACATGCGTATTGTGCGGAAGTGAGCAAACGGAATGGATCCACAAGGATGATACCCGGATGGAGTATATGCGGGATTATTATTTGTGTAATACGTGTGGACTGATCTTCGTGCCGCCGGAGCAGCGCCTGAGTGCAGAGGAGGAGCACTCCCGTTATGAGCAGCACGAGAACGATCCCGGCGACCCGCGATACCGGAAATTCCTCAGCCGGATGTTTGAACCGATGGCAGAACGTATTAAGCCGCAGAGTTACGGCCTCGATTTTGGCTCCGGCCCGGGCCCAACGCTCAATCTCATGTTTGAAGAGGCGGGACATACCGTGCGAATTTACGACCCCTTTTACGCAGATGATCCGTCCGTATTTGAAGACCGGTATGATTTTATAACCACCACGGAAACTGCTGAACACCTCTACAACCCGCTGATGGAACTCGGCCGGCTTTGGGCCTGCCTGAAACCGTGTGGCTATCTTGGCGTGATGACCCGCCGCTGGTCTACCGTTGAAGAGTTTAAGAACTGGCACTATAAAAATGACGATACCCATGTGATCTTTTTTCATGAGGATACCTTCCGGTGGCTGAATGAGAGATGGAATGCAAGGTTGGAGATTTATGAGAGGGATGTGGTGATCTTTGAGAAGTAGATTATGTTTGACTGGGCACAAGCGGACGCTTGCGCCGGTGAGGGTCAAACAAACCTGCAAGACTGTTCCGTGCTTTTCGGAGCTGCTGGCAGAGTTGGTGGGGAGATGGGCCTCAAACCGGATCAAATCTCATAAATCGAATATCGAAGAACCGGGGAGAGATTGATATGAAATCAAATTCTATTCTACAGAGGTGTTCGAATTGGCCTTACTATGTTTGACTGGGCACAAGTGGGAATGGGATGCGTAGATCTATTGGCACAAGCGGACGCTTGCGCCAGTTGAGGATCGACTATGCCAAAGGCTTCAAAGACCAAGGACGCTTGCACCAGTTTTGAACAGTCAATTCTTTAGAAGGGTGATTTATATCCGATAATAAGAAAAGGAGCCCCCGGTCAAAGGAACTCCTTTTTGATTTAGCAATCTATAGTATGGGTTTAGCGAACCCATCTATATTTTTAGCAAATACGTATGCAAGTCTAAAGAACCAACATCAATCCATAATTTTCCGAAGAAATGCGGGCTGATCGGTGTCGCGCTTGTCAATCTTTTCTTCACGGTCGTTCAGCAGGGTATTGCCTGTAGCTTCACGACGCTTTTGTTGTGCGTCCGATTCCTCATCACGGTTTTCATTCGATTTGATATATTTGAGATTACGGCGGTGAATGGCCGGCTGATCCAGTTCCTTCAGGTTACCCTCACCTTTGTAAAACTGCTCTCCTTTTTTATAGCTGCGGCCTACCTGACTTGCTTTGGGGAGGTTGCCGGTGGCTGATTCTTCAGACTCCTGCTCTGATTGCGACTTGGGGGCAATCTTGGCCTGTGTGCGGTCGTCACTCAGGTCGAAACCTGTAGCTATTACCGTAACACGCATCTCCTCATCAAAGGACTGGTCGAGAACGGTTCCCAAAATGATTTCTGCGTCATCTCCGGCTTCCTGCTGGATGATGCTGGTAGCTGTGGTGGTTTCACGCATACCAAGATTGCCGCCAGCTGATATATTTACCAGCACATTACGCGCCCCGCGGATACTTACGCCGTCGAGCAGGGGAGAGTTGATCGCTTCACGAGCAGCAATTTCCGCACGGTCGGGACCGCTGGCAGTGGCTGATCCCATAATGGCAGCGCCTCCGTCAATCATGGTTGTACGCACATCGGCAAAGTCGAGATTAATGAGGCCGGGCATCAGAATCAGGTCGGATATGCCGCGCGTGGCGTTGTAAAGCACTTCATTGGCCATCTCAAATGCTTCGATCAGTGATGTATTTTCATCCGATATATCAAGCAGCCGCTCGTTGGGTATTACAATTACGGTGTCGCAATTTTTCTTGAGTTCGGTGATACCCTCGAGGGCATATTTCATCCGAACTTTCCCCTCGCACTCAAACGGTGTAGTGACAATGCCAACGGTTAATATTCCTTTTCGCTTGGCAATTCCGGCCACCACGGGAGCTCCTCCGGTACCTGTTCCGCCGCCCATACCGGCCGTAATAAAAATCATGTCGGCTGAATCGACGGCTTCATCTAAATCATGGCGGTTTTCCTCCACGGCTTCGCGGCCAATTTCCGGGCGTGCACCGGCGCCAAGTCCGCTGGTGAGATTGGATCCCACCTGGATGGCCATATCGGCCCGGTTATTCTTCAGTGCCTGGGCATCGGTGTTCAGCGCAATATACTCCACGCTGTCGAGCCCTTTATTAATCATGTTGTTAACGGCATTTCCGCCACCGCCTCCAACGCCGATCACTTTTATCTTCGCATTATCCTGACCTTGTTCGTCAAAGCTAAAGCTTGGTGTTATATTTGTCATTGGTTTACTCCTTTTAGATTGCTATACGTTACTTCTGTAGATTGCTGTTTGATGGATCTTTGATGATCCGGTTTTTTGAACACGGCATGCTGATGATATCATCCGCTGTGCCGGTCTGTCTTGCTTGCTGATTGCTAAAGTTCTTTGAACCATGTTTTCATCCGTTCGGTGATCCTGTCGATGACATGCTCCACGCTCTTCTCTCGCGGACTGCCGGTGAGTGGTTCACTGCTCTCCCCGGTTTTCAGAGCGTGCAGCACAAGGCCTACGCTCGTTGCGTAAATCGGGCTGTCTACCTCATCGGTCAGCCCGCCCGCAAGACCCAGCGGCCGCCCGATTTTGGCATCCATACCCAACACTTCGTTAGCCAGCGGACAAACGTTACGGATCAGTGAACCACCCCCTGTTATTACAATTCCTGCGCTGAGTGATTCAGAATATCCGCTGCGTTTTACCTCAATAGCCACGATTTCAAGAATCTCTTCCATCCTTGCCTGTATAATTTTGGCAAGAATACTTTTGGTGATCTCTTTAGGCGGCCTGCCGGCAATTCCGGGAATGGTGATGGACTCGTCCTCTTCAATCATATCCACAAAGCTCTCGCCGTATTCGTGTTTCAGCTTTTCGGCCTGATCGTCAAGTACGCTGAGCCCCACACGGATGTCGTCCGTTACTTTTTTACCGGCGATTGCAATCACGGCGGTGTGTCGGATTGTATTGTCCTGAAATACGGCTAAATCGGTTGTGCCGCCGCCGATATCAACCAGTGCAACACCGGCCTCCTTCTCTTCATCATCGAGAACCGCGTAGGAACTGGCCAGCGGTTCCAGGATGATATCAGCTACCTGGTAGCCTGCGCGTTCCACACAGCGGTAGAGGTTTTTAGCCGCTGACACCAGTCCTGTGATGATGTGAACTTCCGCTTCCATCCGCATACCGCTCATTCCGACCGGGTCACTGATTCCGTCCTGGCCATCTACTACAAATTCCTGCGGGATTACATGGATAATCTGCTGATCCGGTGGCAGCATAATTCGCTGACAATCTTCCAGCAGACGCTCAACATCCTTCACGGTAATCTCTTTATCTTTGTTGTTGATGGTGATCACACCCTTGCTTCGAATGCTGCGGATATGGTCACCGGCAATACCCACGTTCACCGAATTCACTTCAATTCCGGAAGCAAGCTGAGCCTGTTCAACAGCGGTTTTAATGGCGTTCACGGTTTTATCGATATTTACGACCACCCCGCGGTTCAGCCCGTCGCTGGGTGCTTTACCCACACCGAGGATGTGAATTTTATCCTGCTCGTTTATTGAGGCCACCACCGCGCAAACTTTGGTGGTGCCGATGTCGAGACCTACAACAATTTGTTCATTTTCCTGTTCCATATTGCTCCTCAAATGGTTCTGTTTTGCTAAATCAATTTGTTAAAGTTCATCTGCTACGATCTGGTTTCGAAAGCGGAGATCAACCGACCGGAAGGAATCGATCCCCTTGTGTGCCACCACGTCTTGATAAAAAGCTTTCCAGTGCGTTACCTTTTGCTCAAAATCATCACGACCGAATACCAGTTTTACTCCATTTTCACTGCTCAGTGCAACAACACCCTGGTCTTCATTCCAGGCTACTTCACTGACGGTAGACCAGCTTAATGGATCAGTCTTTACCGATTTTAAAAACTCGCGAACCTGTGTAAATCCGGATGTTTGCAGGGTGTCTCCGGCAGCCGGTGCCTTAAAGCCATATACAACGGGCACATCCACCCAGTGCCCGGCTACAGCCGGCAGTACAATACCGTCTTCATCAAAAAAAGAGACTGGTTTATCTGCAAGCATGCCTATGGGCTGCCGTTCTTCCACTGCTATTGTCAGCGTACCCCGGAACGACATTCGAACGTCGGTCTTTTTCACATAGGGCAGAGCGTTTACCGAACTGTATATTGAGCTGTAAGACACGCTGTCGGCTAATATGCCTACCGGCGAGTCAAATGCATCCACCAGGTGCTGTTCCTGCGTAAAAACATGCCCCTCAAAATCAACGGACGAAATCCGGGTATTCTGTTCAAAATAGAATCCTGCCAGGGCTGCAAGTCCCAGCATCAACACGGCGAAGGCAGCCCAGCCCGGGGTGCTGATGGATTTTTTGTTGCTATTTGGTTTCTGTTTCGTCAATGTGCGTTATCGCTTTTTAATCATTTCAATAAACTGCTCACCAAACTTGTAGATATCACCGGCGCCCATGGTAATCACAATGTCTCCGTCTTTTACGATTTCGTTGAGTTTACCGGGAAGCTCGGTCTTATCCTTTACATAGTGTACATTCCTGTGCCCATACTGCTTGGCCGTATCAGATATGAGTTCACCGGTTACCCCTTCTATCGGTTCTTCCCTGGATGGATAGACATCTGTAACTACCAACACCTCTGCGTCGAAAAATGAGAGCCCGAATTCGCTATACATCTGTTGCGTTCGGGAGAAGAGGTGGGGCTGGAATACTGCAACCAAACGCCGGTCTTTCCACCCTTTGCGGGCACCGTCAATCGAAGCTTTTACTTCTGTTGGGTGATGAGCGTAATCATCAATTACAATCAGGTCATCGGTATCCATTTTTGGCTGAAAGCGACGGAAAATACCCTGGAACCGCTCCAGTCCGCTTTTTATGTCTTCGAATGTCATGCCGAGTTCCAGGCCAACTGCTATAGCTGCAAGAGCATTTTTAATGTTGTGCTCTCCGGGAGATTTGATGGAGACCTCACCGAGTACCTTTTCTTCAAAAAGTACGGTGAAGCTGTTTTCAAACCCGTTCTGTTCCGTATTAATTGCTCTCACCTGTGCCTGAGGTGTAAACCCGTAACTGATGGTTCGGCGATCGATATCCGGAAGGATGCTCCGCACGTTCGCATCGTCCAGGCATACAATCACAACGCCGTAAAAAGGAACACTATTGGCAAATTCAACAAAGGCCTCTTTTACGTCGTCGAGGTCCTTGTAAATGTCGAGGTGTTCCGCCTCAATATTGGTAATGACGGCCATGGAAGGGGAGAGGCGCAGAAAGGTTCGGTCGTATTCGTCGGCTTCCACCAGGATGATGTCTCCTTTGCCGACAACCGCGTTGGTTTTATCGAAACTATGTACGCGGCCGCCCACAATAATGGTGGGATCGAAACTGCCGTCCTGCACCACGTGGCCGGTCATGGTGGTCGTGGTTGTTTTTCCGTGCGTGCCGGCAATACCGATTCCATATTTCATCCGCATCAGCTCGGCCAGCATTTCCGATCGTTTAATAACCGGAATATGCCGGGCCATCGCCTCGTGGGTTTCCACATTTTCGGTGGCCTTCACCGCGCTGGTGTATACTACAACATCAGCCCCCTCTACATTGGATGCATCATGGCCCGGAAAGATAGTAGCACCAAGTTTCTTCAGGCGTTCGGTGGTTTCCGAAACGTTGCTGTCTGATCCGGAAACTTCGTAGCCACGGATCAGCAATATTTCTGCGATTCCGCTCATTCCAATACCACCTATGCCTACCATATGGATGTGGCGGGTACGGCCAAAAACAGGTTGTGTTTGAATTCCTTTACTCATGATTCGGTGTTACTTTTCGCAAGTTCAAGAAGGTATTTTGCTATTATTTTTGCTGCATCCGGCCGGGCCATTTTACCTGCAGCGGCCGACATTTCCGATAATTTCTCCTTATCAGCAATCAGTTCACTTACAGTTTGTCTGAGTGTATTATTCAGACCCTCTTCGGCAATTAAAACCGAAGCACCGGTGTCTTCCATCGCCTTTGCATTTTTGGTTTGATGATCTCCCGCAACGTGGGGTGAGGGTACCAGAATGGATGGTTTTCCGGTCATCATCAGCTCACTGCAGGTACTTGCTCCGGCCCGCGTAAGCACGAGATCTGCCGCACCGTATGCCGCTGCCATATTATCGATATAGCCTGTGAGCCTGAGGGTTACGTGTTTTTTTGTATCCACCCGGTTCTTTAAATCGTCAAGGTAGCCGGGGCCACACTGCCAGATGATCTGAATATCATGTAAATCATCAAGAGCGGATATCATTGCTTCGTTCAGAGCTTTGGCCCCTCCGCTTCCACCCAGTACAAGCAGCACCGGCTGTTCAGGGGAAAACTCAAAATGGTCAAGGGCATCCTGTTTGTTCATGACAGAAAGAACACTTCTTACAGGGTTTCCGGTAAGCTCGGTTTTCTCCTCTGGCAGGTAGTCATCGGCTGCTTCAAACGCGGTAAATATCTTTGATGCATGTTTTGCCAGCAGCCGGTTGGTGACCCCCGGGAAACTATTTTGTTCCTGTATGACAACGGGTACACCCAATTTAGCAGCCACCCACCCGACCGGCCCGGCAGCAAACCCGCCGCACGCCACCAGCAGGTCCGGCTTAAAGCGCTTCACGATTGAGAAACTTTGAAAAAGGCTGACAAAGAGCTTTACAGGAAACAGAAGGTTTTGCGGTGTCAGCCGCCGATGGAATCCACTGATCCAGACGCTTTGTATTTTGTAGCCCGCTTTCGGTACAGCTTTCCACTCCATCCGGTCGCGGGTTCCGACAAACAGAATCTCGGATTCAGGCTGAAGCTCACGCACCGCTTCTGCGATAGAAATAGCCGGATAGACATGCCCGCCCGTACCCCCCGCGGCCAGCAGCAGGCGCAGGGGCGCGTAGCTGGCAGTAGAGTTTCCGGGTTCGATATGTTGTTTGGCCGTATTCACTATCCGATATAAAAAGGTTTATCTTTCTCTTTACTGTGTTTCGATATATTCAGCAACAGCCCTACCATAAAACCGGTAAAAAGCATGCTTGTACCACCATAGCTGATAAACGGCATGGGCAGGCCGGTAACCGGGAACAGGCCGGTAGCCACAGCGGCATTTACAAATCCGTATAGAGTTATCATAAGGGTGGCACCAAGAGCTACCAGGGTGCCCAGTAAATCCCGTGATTTACGGGCAATGTGGGCAACTCCCCGAATTAAAATGATGCAAAACACAAGGATCACCCCAACAGAACCCACCATGCCGTACTCTTCGGCGATGATTGCAAAAATGAAGTCGTTGTAGGGTGCCGGCAGAAAATCGCGCTGTGTGCTTTTCCCAATACCCACGCCGAAAAATTCACCCTGTGCAATGGCAATATGTGCCTGTTGTGCCTGGTATCCTGCAGTAGATTCCAGTTTTTCGCTGTTGATATCAGTAATCTGTTCAATGTATTGCTCAACACGGCTTTGGCGCTCTTCCGAACTCAAAATAAGCGCTGTGCCTCCAAGTAGCCCAATCAGAACAATTGCACTGATCTGAAGCGTGCTCATCCGTCCCACGAACATCATGCAGAGGCTGATACCCATTAACAGTGCTGCGCTGCTGAAATCTTCTACAGCAATGAGCATGCAGGTTACTGAAATCCATAGCATGATGGGCAAAAACGAGTTTTTGAAATCCTTAATATAGTCCTGCTTTTTGCAGATCAGGACAGACAGGTGCAAAATAAGCATCACGGCTGCAAGCGAAGAGGGCTGAAATGAAAATCCTCCGACGGAAAGGGACCGCCGGGCACCGAACACCACATCCCCGTATAGCATGACGGCAAGCAGAAGTATCCAGCTGATGACCAGGCCAAAACGGCTGAGTTTAGCCAGCCTGGTATACTCAATTTTGGAGATAATCAGCATCACGAAAAACGCAATCCCTAATTTGAAAATATGGCCGGTAACCAGGCTGGCAGCGGTGGTATTGTGGCCCTGTGCAAAGTAGGCGATGGAAGAGTAGACGGCCAGTGCACCAAACATCATCAGCATAATAACAGACACAAGGAGTACGCGGTCGCTGCGGCGGCCCTTTGTTTCCATCTCATCGGGTGTGGTACCCATGAGGCTGCTTAAATCGCTATTTGGTGACGTGTATAAAATAGATGTATCCGTTTATCCGGTTAAAGTTGATTCACTGCTTCGGCAAAACAGTTGCCGCGATGCTCATAATCATTAAACATATCATGAGAAGAGCATGCCGGGCTGAGCAGAACAATTTCGCCGCGTTTGGCTTTTTTTCTGGAAATTTCAACGGCTTCTTCCATGGTTTCCGCCTCCAGCATGTTCGGTACCACATTGTTCAGCTGGGTTTGAATGGCCTTGCGGGCTTCACCGATAGCAATGATCGTGTGAACTTTTTCCACGAGCTGCGACTGAAGCTGACAGTAGTTATTTCCTTTGTCGCGGCCGCCTAAAATCAGCACAATCGGCATATCAAAGCTATTTAGTGCATACCACACAGCGTTGATGTTGGTGGCTTTGCTGTCGTTTATGTAGCTGACGCCATCCAGCACGCGAATCAGTTCCAGCCGGTGTTCAACTCCCTCAAACCGCTTGAGCGATTCCCGAATAAAATCATTGCTGATTTCGCACGCCCGTGCAGCAAGTGCAGCCGCCATTCCGTTTTTCAGGTTGTGTTTACCGGGCAATCCAACGTCTTCCGTGTTCATAAGGGTCTGTTTTTTTTGATTGAATGTGAAGATCAGTTTTCCGTTATGCAGGTACATTCCCTCGTCTACCTCATGTTCAAGTGAAAAGGAGAGGGGCTTTGGGGCGTTTTTTCTGCCGGAAAGGGTTTTGGAAAAATCTGAAAGCACCGGGTCATCATCATCATAAATGAACCAGTGATCAGAGGTTTGATTTTCGGTAATTCTGAATTTTGCCTGAGCGTATTTCTCAAAATCGTTGTTGTATCGGTTCATGTGATCCGGTGTGATGTTCAGGATCATGCTAACCGTGGGAGCAAAGGTGTGGATATGGTCGAGCTGAAAACTGCTGACTTCCAGCAGAATATCCGCATCCTCCGGGGTTCCCAAAACCACATCAGAAAATGCAGTCCCAATGTTGCCCGCAAGCTCATGGCTGTTTCCTGCAGTTTTCCAGATATGGGCCATCCAATTTGCTACGGTTGTTTTACCATTCGTTCCGGTTACAGCTACCATCCGGTTGCCGGTAAACCAGCTTGCCACTTCCAGCTCCGAGTAGATGTGGCGCCCGCTTTCGGAATAGGTGGTGGCAATGGGAGCTTCGGATGGGATTCCGGGACTCATAACCAGAAAATCACCCGTTTCCGCCTGCCCGGTATGTCCCTTCTCTTCAAACGGAATATCGTTTTCCTGCAGGCGCTCTTTAAAGTGAGCCGCGATAGGCCCGGCATCGGTCACGAATATATCCCCGCCTTTCTCCTTCAGCAGAATGGCAACAGCCACGCCGCTTCGGGCAGCTCCGGCAACAACAATATGTTTCTGATTCAGGTTTTTCATCGGAGTTTGAGTGTTAACAAGCTGATAATTCCGAGCAGAATGGCGATAATCCAGAACCTGACCACAATTTTGGATTCAGGCCATCCCTTTTTTTCAAAATGGTGGTGGATGGGCGTCATCAAAAATACACGCCTGGGTTCGCCATATTTCCATCGAGTATATTTAAACCATGTTGTCTGGATGATCACCGAGAGAGCTTCTACAAAAAAGATTCCGCAAATGATGGGCAGCAGCAGTTCTTTGTGAATCATAAGTGCAAAAGCGCCCAGTGCTCCCCCGATGGCCAGCGAGCCGGTATCACCCATAAATACCTGGGCCGGGTATGTATTGTACCACAGGAAGCCAAGACAGGCACCTACCAGCGATGCTGCAAATATTGTAAGCTCTCCTGATCCGGGTAAATACATGATATCCAAAAAGTTGGAGAAGTCGGTTCTGCCAGATACATAGGCGAATATTCCAAGAATAATTCCGGCGATGGCTGAAGTGCCCGCGGCAAGCCCATCGAGACCGTCGGTCAGATTAGCTGCGTTACTTACGGCAGTGATCACAAGTATCACAACTGGGATATAAATCAGCCAGCCCAGGCTTTCGCCGATAAAGGCATAATCGATATTCACATTTTTCAGAAATGGAACTGTAGAAAGTGTATTGAAATCATCAAAAGCAGGCCACCAGTAGAGCAGGGCGCCAAGAAAAAGGCCAACGGTAATCTGTCCGGCTACTTTAAACCAACCGTGGAGTCCGCTTTTATCTTTTTTCACAACCTTGATGTAATCATCAATAAAGCCTACCGAGCCCAGAATCAGTGTTACAAACACAATCATCCAGGTGTAAATGCTGTCCATTCTCATCCAAAGAAGAGCCGGGATGACGGTAGCAAGGATGATAATAACGCCACCCATGGTTGGAGTTTTTCCTTTGGCAAGATGCGTATCCAGGCCAATATCATCACGGATCGTCTCCTGCAGCTGCATCCGTTCAAGCCAGTTGATGATCTGTTTACCGATCAAAAGGCTGATTAAAAGGGCCGTGGCTGCGGCAAATGCAGTTCGGGTGGTAATAAAATCGAAGGCTCCGAATCCGGCCGGATTAAACTGTTCATCTAACCAGTCAATAAGTGCATATAACATCAGGCACCTCCTGGTTTTACATGATCGGTTCGTTTTTCCAGCGCGGCCAGCGCTTCTTCGCGGTCGTCGAAATGATTGCGTTTGCCGTTAATTTCCTGGTAGGTTTCGTGGCCTTTCCCTGCAATCAGCAGAATATCATCAGCGGATGCTTCCAGTATGAGCGATTCAATTGCCGCTCGCCGTGATGGAGTACTCTCTACAGAGGGTGCATCCGCAAATCCTTTCAAAATTTCATCAATAATAGCCTGCGGATCTTCGGTGCGGGGATTATCGGATGTAACAATAATCCTGTCGGCGTATTCTTCCGCAATTTTTGCCATTTCCGGCCGCTTTGTGCGGTCGCGGTCGCCCCCACACCCAAACAGTACCGCCAGTTGCTGCCCCTCATGCTTTAGATTCTTTAAGGTTTTGCAAACGTTTTCAAGAGCATCCGGAGTGTGCGCATAGTCTACAAAGACAGCAGGTTGAGCAACTTTGTTTTTATTAATTTCTACCCGTTCGAGCCGACCGGGAGCACCCTTGCAGCCTGCAAGAGTTTCGGCCACAAGCTGGCCATCGAAACCCAGTGCGGTTGTAGTAAGGAGTGCCTGCACAGCGTTATAGGCGTTAAAAGTACCAACAAGCGGAGTTTTTAGCTGAAGATCTTCCACATCAATTTGGGTACCACGTTCGTTTGCCTCAATAATATTGGCCTGAACAGCGGCGTGTTTATGAAAGGATACCCCGATGATTTTTGCCGAACAGTCTTTCACGATCCACTCCCCGCGGGCATCATCTGTATTTGTGATGGCCCAGCCGTCAGCCGGAAGCGAGTCGAATAGTTTTTTCTTGGCTTTCGCGTAGTTTTCTTCGGTTTTGTGATAGTCGAGATGATCGTGACTTAGGTTCGTAAATACCCCAACATCAAACGGAATTCCCTTTGTGCGCTGCTGTTCCAGTGCGTGGGATGAAACTTCCATCACGACAAATCGGCTGCCCATTTCCACCATGGTTTTCATGTCCCGGGCAATCTCAATCGGATCGGCTGTGGTAAGCCCGGCCTTTTGCGCTTTCTTACGGTTAAAACGCTTGCCAACCGTACCTAAAAGGGATGCAGGCTGCCCCATTCCTGTAAGTGTCTGCCAGATTAAAGTGGCAACGGTGGTTTTGCCGTTCGTACCCGTAATTCCCACCGTGATAAGTTTTTGAGCCGGATTTCCTGCTAACTTTTGTGAAAGGGGACCAATTAGTTCTCGTGTATCCTGAACGATAATTTGAACAACTGAATCTAATTCAGTGGTTTTCTCTTCGGCAATTACAACAGTGGCGCCGTTCTCCACGGCTTGCCCGATATGAGCGTGGCCGTCGGAGGTGTAGCCGCGAACTGCGATGAATATATCGCCTTTATTTACAGTCCTGGAATCCTGGCTGAGGCTTCCAATATCCCCCGGGCCTTGCCCGATCACCGAGAGGGGCTCACAAAATGCAATCAGTTCTGATACATTCATTGCTGCCCTCCTGATAGTGAAAGTTCTGTCATGGAGCGTGCCCTTCCACGAACCGTAACCGTACCGCCGGGCTGCATTTTTTCGCCGGCAAGCGGGAACTGATTGTAGATAGTTCCCGAGCCGATCATATCAATCTCAAGACCAAGATCGCGGACAATTGCCACTGCTTTTCTCATGTTCATATCACGTAAATTGGGAATTGTTACCATTTCTCCGGAAGTACCGGTGTGCAGATCTCCCAACGTTAATTCAATGAAAGAGTTTCCCGGTAATTTATGAGAAGATTCCGGATGTTGGTCCACCACAAAGGAGCCTGATCCTGTAGTTCTGTACAGAAAGCCACTTTCATCAAGTAAGGCTTTTGCAGACTCTGCGGTTTCACCTTTCAGGCGCGGCACAACCAGTGTATCTGTTGATACAAGGGGTGCGCCGGGTGTAATGGTTCGGCGAATGGAATCATCAAGCCCGGCAATCCGGGTCGTAATTTCTTTAAAAACAGCACCTGCAGTAAACCCACCATAGTAGCTGGTTTTTGGTTCATCCAATACAACTAAAACCACATATGATGGATCCTCAACCGGGAAATATCCTGCGAAGGATGCCCTGTAATTGGTAGTGTACCGGCCCCCTTCAAACTTTTGAGCTGTTCCTGTTTTGCCTGCAATTCTCAGGCCGTCAACTGATGCCCAGGAAGCTGTGCCTGAATCCGAGACAACCTCTTCAAAAATAGGCTGAAGTTTTTCTATTGTTGATTCCCGGGCAATACGTCTCACTTCCGTTGGTTTCGTCTCTTGTCGTTTATTGCCAAATTCGTCCGTAATATGGCTGACTAAGTATGGCTTCATTAACCGGCCTTTATTGGCAAATGCAGCATAGGCCTGGGCAACCTGCAGGGCTGTGGCCTGTACTTCGTACCCGATGGACATCCAGGGAAGCGTCACGCCACTCCACTCGTACGGTTTTTGAAGGCGCCCGCCCGATTCACTTATCAAATCGATATTGGTTGGGGTACCAAACCCATGATTCCGCGCATATTGATAATATGTTTTTGGGTTGAGCCGCATGGCAATTTCGGAGGTGGCAATGTTGGATGATTTTGCAATTACATCTTTGAACGTCAGGTTGCCCAGCGGATCGTGGTCGCGCATCCACTGCCCGTGAATTTGAATTCGTCCGTTTTCCGGTGTTTCAAATACCTCCTCGAAATCAACAACACCCTGCTCAAGTGCAGCCACAGCTGTGACCAGTTTAAATGTTGAACCGGGTTCAAACATGTCGGATACAGCAAAGTTTCGCCTGTTTTCCGATTCTGTAGCAGCCGGATTGTTAGGGTTGAAGGTGGGGTAATTGGCCATCGCCTTTATTGCTCCGGACTTCGGGTCAATAACAATAGCAGTTCCCTGGTTTGCTTTATTTTTGCGGATGCCCTGCTCAAGTTCTTCCTCCACAATCGCCTGAATGTAGGAGTCGATGGTTGTATGAAGGGAGTGCCCCTGTTTTGGCTGCTGGCGGGGAGCACCCACATAAGAAAATATGCGATTAGACCGGTCTCTGCGAACCTGCTGCAGCCCGGATGTACCTTTCAGAAGTTTGTTGTAGTTAGCTTCAAGGCCGGCCATCCCATCCATGTTGTGATTCACATAACCAAGTACATGTGCCGATAGGGATCCGAAATTGTAGTTGCGCCGGTACTGCTCTTCCAGGATGACGCCGCGAACATCTAAAGCACGGATCTCCTCATAGGCCTGAACGGAAATACTGCGCTCAAGCACGATGTATCGTGAATTTGCCGGCGCATTCCGGATTTTATTCTGGTAGTAGCGGGTTGTTCGCGGGGTATGCCCGCTCAATATCTCGCCAACGGCATTTAGCCCGTCGCTTGTTGCGCCCGGTGCATAAGGGTCCACAGCAATTTTGTATACCGCTGAATTTGTAGCAAGGAGTGACCCGTTCGCGTCATAAATATTTCCGCGCTGTGCCGGTATCGATATGAAGTCAATCGCCTGGGAACTCCAGAGTTCACGTAAACCGTCACCTTCGAGCATATTTACCCGGAAAATCTGCAAAATGATACCAACCGGAAGCAGAAACAGCAATCCCATCAGGATAAACATGCGGCTCATTATGGAGGTGCGGTGGTTCATACTCCGTTTATGGGTCAATAATAATTATTTGGTCTGCAGGTCCGGCATTGATAAATCCCTGTTCCTGTGCCTGCTGGTAAATCTGTTTTGGTCCGATCATTCGGTCGTACTGCAGGCGCTGTTCATTGTATAGGCGCTGTGCCTTGTTGAATTCATTTTCGAGCTGTTGTACTTCGCGGAGTGTCTGCTGAGTGCTGAATACATGGGTGATGTACAAAAGGCCGCAAATGCCAATCAAAATGCTGGTGGCAATTACTTTCCAGGGCTTTACAGTGGCTAAAACAGACTCTTTTTTCTCCCCGCCGGCGGTTTTCCTGCGTCCGTATTGCCCGCTACCGGAACTTCCTGCTGTACCTGCAGAAGAGGAGAATATGGTTTTTCTTTTTCGTTTGGCCGGTTCACCACCGGATATTCCCGCCCTTCGGTTTGGCTTCTGTTTCTTTTCTTTCAGAGGTGATTTGATGTAATTCATAAGTCGCCTCCCGTTTTTTCAGCAGCCCGCAGCTTTGCACTGCGAGCAGCAGAATTTCGTTCTGTTTCTTCCTTCGATGGCCGGATAATGTTTTTGTTTACCGGTGTAAGCGGGGTAAGAGGATTTCCATAAAAATCTTTCTCAATTTTTCCTGATTCATTTCCGCTTTTGAAGAAGTTTTTGACAATCCGGTCTTCCAGCGAATGATACGATATGGCCACCATTCGCCCGTTTGCAGCGAGCAGGTCGATGGCCTGGCGCAGTGATTCTTTCAGTACCTCGAGTTCACGGTTCACCTCAATTCGTATTCCCTGGAATACACGAGCGACAGATTTTATTGCGTGTTTGCCATGTACGACATTTGTAACAGCATCTTTGAGGTCTCCTGTCGTTTCAAGGGGCCGGCGGCTAATGATCTCTTTTGCAATTTCCCGGCTGAAACGCTCTTCGCCATAATGAAAAATGATATCGCGAAGTTTTTCGTAGCTGTATTCATTCACTACCTCGTATGCGCTTACACCCGTTAATTCACTCATCCGCATATCCAGTGGGCCATCTTCCTGAAAGCTAAACCCGCGCTCCCCCTCCTTTATTTGATGGGTAGATACGCCCAGGTCGTACAGTATACCTGTGATCTGTCCGTGAAGCGATGGCTCAATCAGTGTTTTCAGGTAGCCGAAGTTTCCGCGGACCGGGGTGAACCGTTTGTCATTGCCGATGGCGGCTGCGGCAGCCTGGTGAGCCTCTTCATCCTGGTCGATCCCATACAGGTGCCCTGAATCAGTCAGACGGTTCAAAATTTCTGCACTGTGTCCGCCACCGCCAAGTGTTGCATCTATGTATATGCCGGAGGGATCAGTAATAAGGTGATCAATCGATTCCTTTAACAATACCGGGATGTGGGGAATGTACGTGGTCAAATTAATCCTCCCCCGGTTTTTGTCCGCTCATTACCTGCTCAAACATCTCCTGGTAAGCATCCATGCTTAGTTCGGAGTCAATGGCCTCAAGTTTTTCAGGAGACCAAACTTCGATCATTTCACCGTTTCCGATGAAAATGGCTGTACCGTCAATTCCGGCATACTCTTTTAGCTGAGAGGGGATAGGTATGCGGTTTTGCTTGTCGAGTGAGAGATCCTCCGCATATCGCAGAAAATTACGTTTAACCGTACGCCCGCGTTCACTAAAATTGCTGATTTCGGAGAGCTTTTCCTCCACTTTTTCCCACTCGTCGCCGGGATAGAGATAAAGGCAGGGCTCTATGCCGCGGAGGATGGTAAATTGTTCGTTTGCATCGGGGCTGAGTGCTTTACGCAGCTTGGCAGGGAAGGCTACGCGGCCTTTGCTGTCTACACTATGTTCGTATTCCCCTTTGAAACTTGGCACGGGCAGGTGTACAGTTGTTTTTATTGCTAAATGCTTTTGTCGACTGCGGTAATGGAATTCGCTAATTAATTCCCCACAATCTCCCACTTCTCACCACAATGTAGGTCTTACCCCCCTAAATTGTCAAGGAAAATGTTTTGTAATGTACACGGTTTTGTATTATGGCGAGATAAATAAATGAAAAAGTGGGTTTTAATGCGTCAGAAGGTGTTTTTGAGAAAAGTGGAAGAGAGGTGGGAGATAATGGAAGGAAATTACACGGGAAATGGAAAAGAATCGTTAATTTCGGCTGTTATACGGAGGTAATGTGGATTCAGGGGAGATTAAGCATATTGAACCGGATGATTAAAACGTATAAATTTCCTCCGGGAAGAACCGGCTACCGGCTGTATAACCGGCAGTTTTAGGTCCTTTTTGAGAGGAGAAAGCTCATGATTTGTTCTCTTTTTCCGGTGAATACAAGGGGAGATAACAAGGATGTGGGTATAATGTATTAACCGCAAAGTTCGCTAAGAACGCAAAGTACTTATAATCAGTAATTTTATTCTTGTATAGGCTATACTAATTAAGTGATAACAATCACACTATTGTCATGTAAATGCTCAATTGTCGGAAACTTCATTTTTGACACGACACTGGCAGAGAGGGTATGTTTTCGGGGGAGAACGTTCA